>JAIPDI010000054.1 GCA_021737785.1 Deltaproteobacteria bacterium | reverse complement strand
CTGAAGCATCCGATAATTATCGTCGGATATCAGGTTTTGAATTTCCTTTGTAAAAATGGAGGTTTCGATAAAAATCATGACTGGATTATACGCCATTGGCGTATTTTGTCAAGACTTACTTGCTCATGAGCAGCCAACGCAAAACTCACTTGCCGCATTTTTCGCGGTCAAGTGGAGTGAATGCCATATTTTGAAACCACTGAAGGACAAATTTTCAATTTCTTACCTTCTTGGTGGGTTCTAGCCCCTGCATTTGTTCTATATGTGGGGTTTGTATTTTTTCTTGTCTGTACGGCATGGATTGATATGAAAAGTAGGTAAGAACACAGGCTGCTAGAGCAGCAACAACAGCAGCAGTTACAGCAATTATATTTGCACGGAATGATTTCTGCAAAATCCTGTGTTGCTCTTGAAACATGGCGTGCCTATCGCGTGCCTCTTTTTGTTCCTGCTGATAATCACCGAGAGTGCGCCAGGGATTATCACCAGTCGGAGGGTTTATTAAATAAACACGTAAACTTTTTTTCTTACCACTCATATCTGTTTCAAAAGCTGAATCATCCATGTCTATTTCTCCATAACGGCTGCGTCACGGGCGGCATGGCCCTCGCCGTCCCGTGCACGCGGTGGCTAAATCCAAATAGTCAATTTTCATCTCTTAGAAAGCCACCATTTTGAAATCTTGGTAAAGAGCGACCGTATATTTATGCTAATCCCCATGAACCCTGGCTTGACTTCAATAATATCTTGATCCTGTTTGATTTGGAACTGACCCGTTGGTGATGGAGCAGGTGCTGATAATATTTGTGAGTATGCTGGACATTGTAAATAGTGCAGAGGAGATACACTCGCCCAGCTCCACCGCCAATCATTCGGGTAAGCTTTTTCCCCCAATTGTCTGTGAGCAGCTTCGATATCAATTTCATCGGCGTACTCATGTAATGAAACTGCGAATAAACCGAAGATGTCATAGCTTACCTCCGGACAAAAATTAGAAAAACCGGTCGCTCTGCCGTCGGGACCAGAAATGCCAGTATCGTGTTCAGCTAATGCGGGTAGAAGATCGCTCTTGGCCCAGAAAGAATCAAGCTCCTTGATTTCTTCTTCATTTATTTTCGTTGTTATGTTTGCTTCACCAAGCAGATAAAGGCTTGCATAATACCGGTAACAGCGGTGGACATTGGCATATGGGCATCGAGGTTGTACTTTTTTTTGTTCGCTAATGCCGGTGTACCAATCTACGTCAGGATAAATATAAGCCATAGTTAAAGGTATGGGTGCTGCATTTAACCCACAAATAACCGGCTGGCAATAGGCGCAGAGCGAAGCGGCGCGGCTTTTGCCAGTCCGAGTTAATTTGCATTGTTAGCCATTAAATTTGCTTTCCTTTTGTATTGACTATCATGTCAATAGACGGGGCTTCCCGTGTTTTTCTTCTGTACCGGAATACCAAGGCTACTGTTGTACTAGAAAAGACACCAACAAAGAAAGATATAAGAATATCAATCCATTTCCTTTTTTGTTGAGCTTTCTCGTATTGCTTTAATACCAATTCTATTTTGTCATTCTCTATCGATACTACTTGTTCCAGTTCCGCCTTTTCTTCTCGTAGGCTGGAAATATCCTGGTTAAGGTTTTGAAGCAAATCTTTTTGCTCTGTGACATAGCCCTGAAGGTTGGAAAGAGAACTCTGTATTTCACTCAGATTTGTTATTTGAGCTGAAATGTCTTTTGACGATTCACCTTGAAATAGGCTTCTTATTATGCACCTCCTGCTTGGATTTCGTCGACTACGTGAGGTTGATTATTATCGGGATGACCCTCTGGTGCTTCGTCTGATGGGCCTCCGAAAATTGCCGGATGTTTCTACGATCTCCAGATCCCTCGCTCAAATGGAAGACGATGGGGTTGAGAATGTGAGAGATCTTTCCCGTACACTTGTTATCGAAAGCCTGAAACGGGAGGCATTGCCCAGATTGACGTTGGACTTCGATGGTTCAGTCCTGACGACAAAAGGGCACGCTGAGGGCACTGCCGTTGGCTTCAACAAACAGAAAAAGGGGAGTCGCAGTTATTACCCCCTATTTTGTACGGTGGCACAAACACACCAGTTTTTCGACATGCATCATCGCCCTGGAAACGTTCACGATTCCAATGGCGCTGCCGGATTCATGATCAACTGTTTCAAAAAAGCGCGACATGAACTTGAAGGCGTCACCCTTGAGTCCAGGATGGATTCAGCCTTTTTCAGCAAGGACATTCTGAGCAGCATCGGCGGTCAGCATATCAAGTTTTCAGCCTCTGTTCCTTTTGAACGATTCCCGGAGCTCAAGGACCGGATCGAACAGCGAAAACGGTGGAGAACTATTGACCGTGAGTGGTCCTACTTTGAGACCAAATGGAAACCAAAATCGTGGGATACCCACTACCGATTCATTTTGATCAGAAAGAAGGCTCGAAAACAACATAAGGGTCCCCTGCAGTTACATCTATTTGAGCCACGTGATTTCAATTTCGACTACAAAGTCATTGTAACGAACAAAACTGAATCAACCAAGGCCGTGGTTCAATTCCATAATGGGCGGGGTTCCCAGGAAGCCATCTTCGGAGATGCAAAAGGAGACTGCGGCCTGAATGTTATTGCAACCCGAACGCTGGCCAGGAATCAAATATATACCCTTTGCGCTATGATGGCTCACAATTTATCCAAAGAAATACAGATGCTCGCAAAGCCTCCCGTCCAGAGGAGAGCCCGTCCCAAACGACCAGCGGCTTGGGAATTCAATACTCTTGATAGCTTGAGGCATCGCTTTATTCAGCGAGCAGGCCGCCTCACCCGCCCTCAAGGAGAACTCACCCTCACCATGAGTGCAAACAAAGCTGTCAGGAAAGATTTGCTCCATTTCCTGGATGTAGTTCGTCAGGCAGCATAAGCCATTTTATATGAATTAACCTGCTTTTTTATGCAACATTAGGGATGACTCGAATTGCGTCAAACAAACCATTGATGCGCCAATCAGGCAATGACCAGAAATGAGCTGCCAAATACCCTTGGATAACTTGAACTGCCATTCTCGGACGATGCAAGAGGTCCAGAACCCATGTGATTCCCTCCCATACCGGCCCTCCGGCCGCTACGCGTTGAACACGCTCAGACTTAAGTGCAGTATTGGGGCTAATGTGTAATCCGGCCATAATACCATCGAAGTCGCCTCCCAAACATCCTGTCTTCATCAGGAAAGCCCTGATCAAATTTCTGACCTCTCTCGGATCACGCGTCTCGATTTTGGCAAGATATAAATCTCGATGCTCTGTAGAGGGAAAGCAGTAGTCAGGATAAAGGCTCTGGCTCCTTTCCTCCTCCGGCATGAGGATGATCTTGAGCCAAGATTCAAGAGACAGCTCTTTGGCCTCCACAATCGGTTTTTCATCAATTGTTGATTCCATTCTACTCCACATGCCCAACGATGAGGTCAGGGGCAGCCAGGGCTTCCACTGACTTCAATAAAAACGATTGATTTTCAATATACCGACACATTCCAAAATCGGCACGGCCCTGGCTGTCACCTGGACTGATATGTTCGCCGATTCTAATTCCCGGCGCTCATTTTTGGCCAGTGTCTTGCGCCAGCTTCTTGAGCAAGCGTTTGCTCTGAAACACGATAGACCTTATTTCTCTTTTCTCGTACTGGGTGAGATTTACGTAGTTTCCTGTGTCTAAAGCAAGAAATCGGATAACCTGCATGACATCGACAACTATTCTGGGCATACCACTGGTTTCGATTATCCAAGCGCGTGGTCCGTAATGTTCAAAGTTATTCCGCAACATCTTGTGCAGCGTTTCCACAGAAGTTTTTTGCGAATCTGTCATTACGAGGATTTTGCTTTGAACGGTCATGAGCATCCATTGGGGATCTTGACACCGCTTGAGGGCCTCGGGAAAACTGATGATTTCATGGGTTTTCTCATACAGATTTATCACTGCATCTTGATAGGCGCTGTCGTTCGAAAGGCCAAGTAACTGATTTGCGACCTGCAAAGTCATTATCCCCTTATACTTAAGTCGGCGTTTAGACGAACCGTCTACAGCCTTGAAATGGGGTGGCAACGATTTCACGTCTAAATCATTAGGGATGCTTTCAATATGCTCCGAAACCTCTCTGCCCGCCTTCATCACCCGATGGGGGTTTGTTCCTTTGAGAGCACAAATAGCAAAGCCATAGAGGGCACCATCCAACGAAATAATGGCCCATTTCCACGCGACACTATCCGAACAGACCTTACCCAAATATTCATGGGCCTTCCGGAGGTAGTCCAGTGCGTTTCTCTCTTCCGACAGAACTAACAGATTGGCATGTGATAAGTTTCTATGCATTCATCTTTACCATGGCGAACGGGCTCTTCAGCCGCACGGCTTTTTGTGTCGGCTGCAAGAGCGAGGTTATGCGCACTCGACGATCCTTAGATTCTTTTTCATTTCTTCCCGGTCCTCGGTCCACTTGCCGTCCCATGAAATGTCAACGCTGCGGACATCCGATTCTGAAACATCGGAAGCGGCGACGAAGGAAAGGCGAACTGCTTCCCCGGGTAGAATGGATCGACGCATGTTGTTTGGGAACCAATACGAGCGAAGCGAAATTTCTTTCTCGTTTTGATGGACGCACGCGAACGTCGCTATCTGCGGTGGTCCGATTGTCTGGTATTGAGCCATAAACTGAGGCCAACGCCACATTACCTGCACAGGTCCGCTGAATGGTTCTTCGACCCAAAATCCGTCGGGCGCCTTACGCTCGATTTTGGAGAGTAGGACCCGGACGTTGGCCGCAGGATTCGAGCGGCTCTGGTTGGAAACCTGCAACAGGTAATACCAACCTTTCACACCCGCATTGTTGGGCGTGACGGATGGTTCAAAAAGCCTAACTTGCAGCTTGGGCGACGACCAAAGCTGTCGAATCTTTTCGCCAAACAAAGCTACCATGACGGCAAGGAACGTCGCCAAAGCACCGGCAATACCGACCACAATCGACCATTTCTCAAATAACGTCATTTTCGTTGATCATCGCTCCTTGTGAGCATAACGGTTAGCTCACCGGCCAAATGCGAGCGCAGCGAGTATTTTGTCCGGTGAAGCTACTTGTTAAGCGAATTTTCATGAACAATACCAAGCACAAATGAGTTTTTTCCTTTGCACTCCGGGCAAGTCCATTTGGCTCCCAGACGGATTTCCTTTTCCCAGACAACAATTTTTTTCGTGCATTCTTTGTTTCCACACTCTATTTCATGTTGCATAGGCTCCCACATATATTGTTTATCGCCAGAACTGTTTATTCGGTAGGATGCGTCACAATTAGAACACTCAACATTTATGGAATTTTCTCCTTGCGGAATTCTTTTTCTGATTTTTTTACCACATTCCGCGCACTCAATTGAGGAAAAGACTCCAAGTGTAGAATTAGAAACAGGAGACGATAGTACTTTATCTAAATACGCTCTTATTTCTTCACATCGCTTCCGTAACTTGTCGTGGTTTACTGTTTTACCCGCTTTTGCGCTTTTTATCGTTAGAATGTGCAGAAAACTACCAAGCGCATCGTAGTGTTTTTTTAACACCCCCATATTTAGAACAGTTTCGGTTCCCAGTGAAGTCATTTTTTTAGCCGGGACTCCATACTCTTCTTCTAAACCGAAAGCTATTGTACTGTCCTTGTCGGCCAAAGGCTCAATTTCGAGAAGCACTGCCATTACTTTCTTCGGTTGCCAAGTATCGTATTCATCAGTTGGAAATTCTTCTTTGAAAGCAGCCGCGCGATCGTAAGTAACGGCCTCCATGGCCATCCTTAGCTCAAGAGCGGCATACTTCAGATTTGAATCAGTTCCTTTTTCTAACTGCTCTGTAGCTGCCTTAAGATGCTCTCGCGCAATGCCCCTATAGTTCATGTATCCATCTCTTGTCGCTTAACATAATATTATTTGACACGTCTGGCGATGAGATTATAATATTCAAATGGAAAAAACAACGCAAAAAGTACCACTGAGGCGCTCTTTTACGCGTATGGCTGTTTGATGTCAAGAATGAAACATATTGATGATATGCGACATGGAGATGTATCATATGAGGGATAGCCAGTTGAAGCAATGTGAGGTCGCTCCGTTTAATCCCAACCCCAAGTGGCCCAGCGGATATTTCCAGGTGCTCGAAGAACTGGGCGTGGAAGAACAACGCCGCCCCTTCTATGCCTACTGAGTGCGCCAATTCTTTAGCCGGCAAGAGAAGGCCAAACACCGGCGAGGATTTGGCCGGGGGGAAATCGAGACCTTTATCCAAGGTCTGGCTTCGCAAAATGGTGTGGCGGACTGGCAGGTCTCCCAGGCAAGAGATGCCTTGGAGATCTATTACGAGCAGTTTCGCGGAATAGCACTGGAATCTTCGGAGACAATGGCCGCCGGGGCGGTCCGAGAAAAGGGGACGACCAAGAGGGCGAATCGAATAGCGGGACCTCGTGCCCTTGATAAATCTTCGCCTGTGCCGAATTCGCAAAAAGGAACGCCGGACCAGAAAACGGACATGGGTAAGCTGGAGGAAGCCGTTCGGACGGCCCTGCGCACGGAACACTATTCGTTGAGAACTGAACAGGCATACCTTCAATGGATCCGGCGCTTCGTGGGTTCTCATCGGGGGAAGCGGCCTTCCAGTATGGGCGGGGTTGAAATTCATCAATTTCTGAGTCATCTGGCGATTAACGACCGTGTCGCAGCCAGCACACAGAACCAGGCGCTGAATGCCATTGTCTTTCTATACCGCAAGGTGGTGAAAAAGGATCTTGGAGATTTCAGTGACCTCCCGCGTGCCCGCCGTCCGAAGCGTCTTCCGATCGTGCTTGGCCGCCAGGAAGTGCAGGCGCTTTTGTCGCAAATGGACGGCGTGGAGGGTTTGATTGCCCGTTTGATTTACGGCACCGGAATGCGGATCTCTGAGGCACTGAGGCTCCGGATTCAGGATTTGGCGTTTGACCGTAACGAAATCACGGTAAGGGCTGGAAAAGGGGATAAGGATCGAAGGGTCCCTTTCCCCGCATCCCTCAAAGCTGAACTGCATCAACATCTGGACGGCCGGCGACACCAATATGTAGAAGACCGCAAAAAGGGGATGCACGAAGTCGAACTCCCCGATGCTTTGGCCCGGAAGTACCCCAATGCGCCTTACGAATGGAGATGGCAATTTGTTTTTGCTGGTGACGATTACTCCGTAGATCCCCGTACCCGCACCCGGCGCCGGCATCACCTTCACCAGGTTCGGGTGCAGCGCGCGGTCAAACGGGCCGCGACCCGGGCAGCCATCACGTCTCGTGTTAGCCCTCACACGCTCAGACATTGCTTTGCAACCCATTTGTTGGAAGCCGGCCAGGACATCCGAACCGTTCAGGAACTCCTCGGCCATGCGGACGTCTCTACTACGATGATTTACACCCACGTCTTCAACAAGGGGCCGATGGGTGTGGTCAGTCCGTTGGACACCCTGTGATGCGGGTGCGGCGCACCGCGCAATGCGCGCGACGACCCTCCTCCTCTTGTTGGGCCGATATTCGGTTTTGGTTAAAATGGCAAATAGTCGTGACGGTGGTTCCGGCTCCCGACAGGCTGGCAACACGCCCACGAGGAGCCGGCTGTGGGGTATTTGAGGGGGTGGTTCATAAGCTGAAGGCTCAAAGTCCAAGGCTCAAAGCGATGAGGGGCATCGTTTATGGAACATGATGGACAATTAAGGGCATGCTATTGAAAATCGTGGCAAAGTCAAGGGAAAATGACAAGCGGGGGCAGTAAAGCCCGTCGGAGTGACCAATGGATCGGTTCATGGCCTGCTGTTTTCAAGAGCGGCACCCATTGCGGAGAGAGGTTCATATCAATAACAATTTTCATGCTGTCCCCGTAGCGAAAGGGACTTCCATTTCTTCAACACGCCATGCCGCGTAGTTTAAGGCTTGTTCAATATCTGCAGTCTCGAGGTATGGGTACATGTCCAATATCTCACGCTTTTCATGGCCGGAAGCAACTAAGCCGACAATCATGCCTACTGTTACCCGCATCCCCCTGATGCAGGGCTTCCCTCCCATTATTTCGGGATGAAACGTGATTCGATTCAGTTCTTTCATTTCTTCCCCCTATCTTTTCAAGATGTTGTCCGACAGAATAGCCTCGAAGAAGAAAACTTACCAGCCTCCGCCATCTCCCCACGGATACTTTCCGAATTCGAAAAAGGCTCTGGCAACCCGACCCTCGCTACACTAGAAAAAATCGCCTCGCCGTTCGGCCTCGAGGTTACGTTCCTGCCGCCTCAGTCCTGGAGAATGAGACCGGACGTGCAACATCGGGGAGCAGGTTTTGAAGATTGAGATAATGTTAATTGGAATGCTGTGTGTTTTCGTGAATTACTTTAGATAGATTGTCAGAAATCCATGTATTGAGGCTTTTTCCAGCTTTTTTGGCTTCGATAGAAATGGTCTTATGAAGTTCAGGCTCGACACGGACAACGAATTTCCCAGAATATGGCTTTTCAGGTTCTTCGCCGCGAGATACACAAAAATCAAGGTAATCGTCAATAGAGTCACGAAATGCTTTACGCAATTGGCTGACTGTTTCGCCTTGAAAGGTTACCACATCACGTAAGTTTATTACTTCACCATAAAAGATATTCGCCTCATCGTCAAATTCGACTTTCCCAAAATATCCTTTATATTCCATCATGATATGACTCCCGCTTCCTGTAAAAACCTTCTTACTGATTTCACAGCACCCTTTTCTGTAGCCCGATTGGGATGCGGCCGATGAAAAACTGCCTTTACATCGTTTAAGACGATTCTGACCCGCGAACCTCGTCCTTCAGATATCTCTCCTCCAAGGGCAACAATCAATGATTCGACATCAGACCATGGGATGTCTGAACGCTCAGGTTTCTCGAGTATCTTACTCAGGGTCTGCCGTTGCTTTTTATTCATTGGATTTATGATACTACAGTTTGATATCAAGTCAAGCGGAAGTCAAGGGCATTTGACAACGAATGGCCAAAAATCAGGTCAGGTGGGTATCACCTCAACGAGATTGCAGTGGAAGGCGCTCCCCTTCCCCATGTCGGCCGGGGCGCGATGTGCGTCAAGGGCAGTCGTGCGGGCACACCGAGCGCTTATACGCGATCATGATCCTTCTCCGGTGGGTGGGAGGCCGTGACTCTCCGTGGTATCTTCTCTGCGATAGGAATGCGGTGGATCTCTTCTACCTTTCTGTCAGGATCTCTTTGAAATAGGTGATGGTCTTTTCAAGTCCTTCTTCAAGTTCTGTGGCGGGTTCCCATTGAAGCCGCTCTTTGGCCAGGGAGATATCGGGCCGGCGCTGCAGCGGGTCGTCCTGGGGAAGGGGTCTGAAGACGATCTGAGACCGGCTCCCGGTCACTCCGATGACCTTCTCGGCAAGTTCCAGCATGCTGAATTCAGAGGGGTTTCCCAGATTCACCGGGCCAGTGAAGCCATCCGGGGCATTCATCATCCGGATCAGCCCCTCTATCAGGTCATCCACATAACAGAAAGAGCGCGTCTGGGACCCGTCGCCATAGACCGTAATATCCTCTCCGGTCAAGGCCTGCACGATGAAGTTGCTCACCACACGGCCATCGTTAGGGTTCATCCGGGGGCCGTAGGTGTTGAAGATCCGGACCACCCGGATGTTGACCCGGTTCTGCCGGTGATAATCAAAGAAGAGGGTCTCGGCGCAGCGCTTCCCCTCATCATAGCAGGAACGGGGACCGATGGTGTTGACATTCCCCCAGTAGGCCTCCGGTTGGGGATGGATGGCCGGGTTCCCATAGACCTCGCTGGTTGAGGCCTGAAGGATCTTGGCACGAACCCGCTTGGCCAGGCCCAGCATATGGATGGCGCCCATGACGCTGGTCTTTATGGTCTTGACCGGGTTGTATTGATAATGAATAGGAGATGCGGGACAAGCCAGATTATAAATCTCATCCACCTCCAGGAATATGGGATGGACCAGGTCATGCCGGATCAATTCAAAATTGGGCAATCCCATCAGATGGCGGATGTTTTGCTTGTCGCCCGTGAAGAAATTATCCAGACACAATACATCGTGCTCCTCCCGGGTCAGACGATCGCAGAGGTGCGATCCCAAAAATCCTGCCCCCCCGGTAACAAGAATGCGCTTCTGATCTTGCATCATTTCGGGATCCTTTTCAGAAATGCGTCAGGGCCGGCTTGCCGATGGGAAAGACATTGAAGCCGATCTCAAACAACGCCTGGTGATCCAGGATGTTCCTGCCGTCGAAAATAAAGGCAGGTTTGGTCATGCTCCGGTAGATCTTTTCAAAATCAAGCGTCCGATAGGTCCGCCATTCGGTCATTACGGCGATGGCGCTGCACCCCACAGACGCCTCATAGGGGTCCTCGACATAAGAAATATCGCCGGCGATTCCTTTCAGATCCTTCATGGCGTTTTTGAGTGCCTCAGGGTCGGTGATGACCACCCGCGCCTTTTCTTCGATCAACCGCTCTGCCACAAAGATGGCCGGGCTCTCCCTGGTATCGCCGGTATCGGCCTTAAAGGAAAACCCGAAGAGGCAGATCCGTTTATCGGCCAGGGTGTTGAACATAACATTCAGCATCTTCAGCAGGAAACGTTCTTTCTGATAATCGTTGATCCGGACAACCCCCTCCCAGTAATCCGCCACCTCCTTGAGATCATAATGTCGGCAGAGATAGACCAGATTGAGGATATCCTTTTTAAAACACGATCCCCCGAAGCCGACGCTGGCGTTCAGAAACCTGCTCCCTACCCGGCTGTCCATGCCGACGGCCCGGGCAACCTCCTCGATGTCCGCATCGGCCTTTTCACAGAGGGCCGATATGGAGTTGATGGAGGAAATCCGCTGAGCCAAAAAGGCGTTGGCAACCAGCTTGGACAGCTCGCTGCTCCAGATATTGGAGGTGATGATCCGATCTCTGGGCACCCAGTTGGCGTAGATGTCGACAAGGACGTCTCTTGCTCCAAGCCCGTGGGACGTCTGAGTCGATCCGATGAGGACCCGATCCGGGTCCTCCAGGTCCCTGATGGCCGTGCCCTCGGCCAGGAACTCCGGATTTGACAGGACATCGAACCGGACGCCGTTATCTTCGCACGTAAGAATCCGCTTCATGGCCTGAGCGGTCTTCACCGGCAGGGTGCTCTTCTCCACAATAATCTTGTTGGATCGGGCGCATTTCCGTATCTGTCTGGCGGTCTTGTCCCAGTACTGAAGATCGGCCGCCATCCCCGCCCCGGCGCCGAATGTCTTGGTGGGCGTGTTGACGCTGACAAAGATGATCTCGCATTCCCGGATCCCCTGTTCGACATCAGTGCTGAAGAAGAGATTCTTTCCCCTCACCGCCTTGACGACCTCATCCAGGCCCGGCTCATAGATGGGGAGTTGGTCCGAGTTCCATTCGGCAATTCGCTCGGGGTTGATATCTACGACGGTCACCTTATATTGCGGGCACTTGAAGGCGATCATTGCCATGGTGGGGCCGCCCACATAGCCCGCCCCGATGCAGAGAATGTGTTTTTCAAAGGTCATCGTGATGTCTTCTCCGGAAGTGGCTGTCCGCTGAAGGATCACCAGTGAATGAAATCCCATCAGCCAAATTTTGTTACATTAACAAATTGAGTAACAGGAGTCACTGAAATTGTTTGACGCCGGATGTCAGGTTGGTCTAACTTGTCGCCAACTGGAGGGAAGAGGAGATACCGGGTGATGGGTCTGTTATACACTATCTATATACTTGTAACTGGAGGCCTGTTTCTCTTTCTCCTCCCTTTTTTCCTCATTTATACCGGCGTCACCGGACGATACCGCCGTCATTTCAAAGAACGGCTGGGGCTCCTTTCACGTCAAGCACATCCTGGGCCGGGAGGTGGCCCCACAATCTGGATCCATGCGGTTTCTCTGGGGGAAGTCACAGTGGCGGAGTCGATCATCGGGGCCCTGCGCGAAATCATGCCCGAATGCGCCATCATCATCTCCACCACCACCGAACACGGCCGGGCCCTGGCAGAGGAACGTTTCAAAATCGATATTCCGGTGGTGTACGCGCCGGTGGATTTTGCAGGGTGCGTCCGAAGCGCCCTCTGCCGGGTCAGGCCGGATGTTATGGTCTTTCTTGAGACGGAGATCTGGCCGGCCTGGCTTTCAGAGGCACGGCGTCTGGACATTCCGACCGCTCTGATCAACGGCAGAATTTCGGTGAGGTCCATTAACGGATATCGCAAACTGCGCCCCTTCTTTAAGGACGTCCTCAGAAAGGTGGACGCATTCAGCATGATCTCAAAGGAAGATGCGGCCCGCATCCGGTCCCTGGGCGCTCCGGCCCGTCACATCGCGGTCAACGGAAATGCCAAGTATGACCTCCTCGCCCGGGTCCCGGATGCCCACCTGGAGACCGAGATGCGGCAGACCCTGGACCTCGATGCATCCCATCAGGTGATTGTGGCAGGCAGTACGCGGCAGGGAGAAGAGGAGATCCTCCTGGATGCCTACGTGAAGGCACTGAAAAGGTTTCCGGAGACGATCCTGATCATCGTACCCAGGCATATCAACCGTACCGGCGACATCGTAGAGATGGTTCACCGCCGGGGCCTGACCTGCCAACTAAGGACCGAAATCGAAGAGGGGAGGTCCGGACGAACCGAAAAGATCATCATCATAAACACGTTCGGCGAGCTGTTTAAAATTTACAGCGTGGGATCCATTGTATTCTGCGGCGCCAGCCTGGTGCCCCTGGGGGGACAGAATCCGTTAGAGCCGGCGGTCTGGGGAAAAGCCGTGTTGTACGGCCCTTCCATGGAGGACTTTCTGGACGCCAAAGACCTGCTGGAATCGGCCGGGGCCGGCATACCGGTTTCCAGCCCTGACGAACTGATTGAAAAAATCCTGTGGCTCTTCGACCATCCTGAAGAAGCCAAGGGCCTTGGCGAACGTGCCCGAGAGGCGGTGCTCAGGAACCGGGGTGCGGCCTCAAAGCATGCGAAGGTGATCGCAGGACTCATCAAAGGCCCTTGATCCCCTGCAGCCGGTCATCCTGACCGTGATTCACGCCTTAACGTTCATATCTCACTCCCCCTGCCTCAATTTATTAATATATCACTTTGTAATAATTGATAAATCTTATTATCTAAAAACGACATTGCCATTGACTTGAGACGGCATCATGGATATATTCGTTCAAAACCAGTAAGAAAGGCACTCAATGAATCACATACGCAATTTCAGCATTATCGCCCATATCGACCACGGAAAATCGACCCTTGCCGATCGCCTGATCCAGGCGACCGGTCTCGTCGAGGACAGAGACTTCCGGGACCAGATCCTGGACAACATGGATATCGAGCGGGAACGGGGGATTACCATCAAGAGTCAGGCCATTACCCTCCCCTACGTGGACACAGGGGGCCGTTCATTTGAACTGAATCTCATCGATACGCCGGGCCACGTCGATTTCTCCTATGAAGTCTCCCGGGCCCTCGCCTCGTGCGAGGGAGTGCTCCTCTTGGTGGATGCGGCACAGGGCGTGGAGGCCCAGACCGTTGCCAACGCCTACGCGGCCATGGAGCACGATCTGGAGATCATCCCGGTCATCAACAAGATCGACCTCCCCTCAGCCGACATTGAGCGGGTCAAGGAAGAGATTGAAATCGATCTGGGCCTGGACTCCGACCAGGCCATCCTCTGCTCGGCCAAGGAGGGGACCGGCGTCAAGGATGTGCTGGAAGCCATTGTGAACAAGATCCCTCCTCCGGCCGATCTGTCGGAAGGGTCTCTTCAGGCCCTCATCTTTGACGCCCACTATGACCCCTTCCGGGGCACCATCGTCAGCTGCAGGGTCTTTTCGGGGAAGCTCCGGGCAGGAGACAAGATACGGCTCATGCATAACCGGGCCACCTACAAGGTGGAGGAGGTCGGTCTTTTCCGGCTTCACAGGGAATCCAAAAAGGAGTTGTCCGCCGGAGAAGTCGGCTACATCATTTCGGGAATAAAGACCGTCAGCGACGTCCGAATCGGGGACACCATCACCCTGGAGAATCACCCGGCCGCCGCCCCCCTGCCGGGATTTAAAGAGGTCAAGCCGGTGGTCTTTGCCTCTATCTATCCGGTGGCGTCGGACGACTACCGATCCCTGGCGGATGCACTTGAAAAATACAAGCTGAATGATGCCGCGCTGGTCTTTCAAAAGGACTCGTCTGCCGCCCTGGGGCTCGGGTTTCGCTGCGGATTCCTGGGGCTGCTCCATCTCGAGATTGTCCAGGAGAGGCTCGAAAGAGAATATGATCAATCCATCATCATGACCTCTCCCACGGTCCAGTATCGCTTTGTTCTGTCAAAGGGTGAGGAGATTACCGTGGACAATCCGGTCTATTATCCGGATCCCACCACCATCGTGAAGGGGATGGAGCCTTACATCCGGGCCAGCATCATGATCCCGGAGCGATACATGGGGGCCGTCATGGACCTCTGCCTGGAACGGCGGGGGGTGAACGCGCAATTCAGCTATCCCACGCCCGGAAGGATTGAGATACGGTTCGACATGCCCCTGGCCGATGTGATCTATGATTTCTACGACAGCCTCAAGACCGTCACCCAGGGATATGGATCGTTTGATTACGAACTTCTGGACTACCGGGAAAGCGACCTGGTGAAGCTGGACATCCTCCTGAACGGAGAACGGGTGGACGCCCTCTCCCAGATTGTTTACAGGGAAAGCGCCCGGCCCAGGGCCCTCCACGCCTGCGAAAAACTGAAGGACGAGATCCCGAGACATATGTTCAAGATCGCCGTCCAGGGCGCCATCGGCGGTTCGGTCATTGCGCGATCCACCATCTCCCCTTTCAGAAAGGACGTGACCGCCAAATGCTATGGCGGGGACATTACGAGAAAACGTAAACTTCTTGAAAAGCAGAAAAAGGGTAAAAAACGGATGAAGATGGTCGGATCGGTCGCCATCCCGCAGAGTGCCTTTGTGGCGGTCCTGAAGACGGACAAAAAGGGGTCGTGAATGTCCCCGGGCCTCTATGTCCACGTCCCCTTCTGCCGGAGCAAATGCCCCTACTGCGGCTTTTATTCCATACCTTCGGCCGCGCCCGTGCCCATCTGGTTCGAAGGCATTAAAAAGGAAGTCCTCTTATACAAAAGCCGCTTCAATCGATTTGACAGCCTTTATCTCGGCGGCGGCACCCCCACCTTCCTGAATGACCGGGTCTTCTCCGGCCTGGTGGACCATCTCTTCACCCACTTTGATTTTGCCGGCGATACGGAATTCACTGTCGAGGCCAACCCCTCCGACCTCTCAGAGAAAAAAGTGCGTCTGCTGAAAGACCTGGGGTGCAACCGGATCAATCTGGGGATTCAATCCTTTGACGACCGCGCACTCGCCTTCCTGGGCAGGCGCCATACCGCAGAGGACGCAAAGGGGGCACTGGCACGCCTCAGGCGTTTCGGATTCCACAATGTGGGGGTGGATTTGATATACGGCCTGCCGGGACAATCCGTTGACGCGTGGACGAACACCCTGAAATGCGCCCTCTCATATGCGCCCGAGCATGTCTCCTGCTATGAATTGACCATTGAAAAGGGGACTGTCTTTGACAGGCTGAAACAAAAGGGAGTCATCCGTCCAATGAACGAGGAGGACGGCCGGGCCTGTTTTGTTGCCGCGTCTAAACTCCTGAGGGCGGCCGGATATATCCATTACGAGGTCTCCAACTATGCCGGGAGCGAGGCCTGTTGCTCCCGGCACAACCGCAAGTACTGGCAGCATGTCCCCTACCTGGGGCTGGGCCCGTCGGCCCACTCTTTTGATGGGAACGACCGCTGGTGGAATATCCGGTCCGTCAGAGGGTATGGGGCCGAACTGGACAAGGGGAAACCGCCGATAGAAGGACGGGAAACCCTGACAGAAGAACAGATGCGGCTCGAATCCCTGGCCCTCGGATTCAGGACCCGGGAAGGGGTTGATCTGAGACAGATCCTATCTGTACCTGACTCAGGCGCACTCCTGTCACGGATGGAGAAGGGCGGATACGTTAAGGTCCGGGAAGGAAGGGTTATCCCGACCGAGGAAGGATTCCTCTTGGCCGATCATCTCCCTTTATCCCTCTTTGCGTGACAAATGGTGGGCCCAAGCCCCAGTCATAAGATCTCATCGCCGATGAAATATCAGACGCCTCAGGTACCGCCATAGCCAATAGTTACCTGATCGCCTGAAACAATCACCGGGACTTCTCTGGCACCTTTAGAAAAGCGGAGCATTTCGTCCAGCTTTTTCTTGTCTTTCTTGACATCCACATAGACCGCATTGGGGTATGCCGACCTGGCATTTGCCGTATACGGTCACCCTGACTTCCCGTATATCCTCACCTCTTCTTTCATGCTACCCACCATTTCTCCCATGTATTCGACTATGAGGCACAATCGCAGGTTATGGTCGCATCCCGCCTCTTTCTCACGACATTCTGGGACCGTTCGCCTTATCCAGCGATACTCTCAAGAGGCAGTCGCCTTCTTGACCGCGGCCAGCACGGATTCATAATCCGGCTCCTCGGTCATCTCCTTGACCAGCTGGATATACCGGATGACCCCTTCCCTGTCCACCACGAAGATGGCCCTGGCCAGCAACCGCAGTTCTTTGATCAAGACCCCATAGGCCTCTCCGAAGGCCGCGTCTTTGTGATCGGACAAGGTGACGACCTTATCCACCCCCGCGGCCCCGCACCACCTGGCCTGGGCAAACGGGAGATCCATGCTGATGGTCAGGATGGCCACATCGCCCAGACCCCCGGCCTCCTGGTTGAACCGCCGGGTCTCCATATCGCACACCGGCGTATCCAGGGAAGGGACCGCGGCGAGGATGCACACCCTCCCCCGGTAGGACGACAGTTTTACGGCCGATAGATCGTTTCCCATCAGCGTACAGTCAGGCGCCCCATCACCCACCTTCAGATCGTTCCCCATCAGGGTCAGGGGATTCCCCTTAAACGTTATGGCTCCTGCCCTTTCTCTCATCTCCTTTACCTCCCGTCGAATCGTCATTTTTCTTTTAAACAGCTTCTTATCCCTCGTAGCGATCGCCAAGACAAGCGGTTTACGATGCGCTTTCACAGGCCTTTCCGATCCTGAGCACCTTGTCCACAACCTCTCCGGGGTTCCGCCCCAGCACCCGGAGCATCGGCTCTTTGCCCCTCTCCCCAAGATCATAGACCACATCCGCACCCTGATCAAGCCCCTTCAAGGCCCGAAGGGTTCCCCACTCCAGCGTCAACCCTTCCTTTGCCTTGATGTCTTCCGGCTCCTCCCTCCTATCGAAATAAGCCACACCAAGCCCCAGGTCCTGACAGACCGAGAGGATTTTTTCGGAGTGACGGATGTTCATGGCGGACCGGAGGAGTGGATCCTTCCTCATGGCGGCCAGCACCACCCCGGCCATATGCCGGGAGACGCCGAAAGCAGGATCGCGGCAGACCGAAATCCTCTTTCCCACCTGGGAGATCCGGCCCGGAACCGCGGCAATCTCCTCCAGGTCCATGGCCCCGGGCAATCCATAGGCCAGGTTGGAGCGGACTTCCGGAATCAATCCTCCCACAGGATGACCGCGCAACCGCTCCAGGGCCTCTTGAAGCTCCTGTAGCACATTTTCACGCTCCTTCCACAAGAGGACGTGGGCATAATGGTTGGTGGGACCATGCCCTGACCCGAGGTCGAGCCCCAGGGCAATGGCGCGGGTAGTGAATTTCTTGGCCTTCCCCACCGCCTGGGGAACTGGTAACCCCTGGGCCAATAATGTCGCCAGGGCCGCGGAAAGTGTGCATCCCGTGCCGTGAGTATTTTGATTGTGAAGCCGTGGGGCACTGAAGGTCTGAAAATTTTCCCCATCAAAAAGGAGGTCCACGGCATCCCCTTCCAGGTGCCCCCCTTTGACCAGGACAAAGGGACATCCCATCTGGTGGATCTTTCCGGCCGCCGCTTTCATGGAATCCAGGTCCGTCACGGGAAATCCGCAGAAATCGGATGCCTCGGAAAGATTGGGAGTTACCATGCGGGCCATGGGCAGAAGCACTTCCTTCACCGCCACCCGTGCCGCTTCAGACAGAAGCACATCTCCACCCTTGGACACCATCACCGGGTCCACCACCAGGCACTCCACCCGGTACTTTTTCAATGATTCGGCCACGGCCATGACAATCTCGGGCGTCGCCAGCATCCCCGTTTTTGCAGCATCGGCGCCGTAATCGGAAAGGACCGATGCCATCTGCAGCTGGATGAAATCAATGGGTACGGGATGCACCCCCTGAACGCCCAGGGTGTTCTGGGCGGTGAGGGCCGTAACGGCACTCATCCCGTATCCGCCCAGCACGGTGATGGTCTTCAGATCCGCCTGGATGCCCGCACCGCCCCCGGAATCGGAACCGGCAATGGTCAAAATCCGTTTCATTTCATTTCCCTTCAATCTCTGAACATAATCCGTTTTACTCACTGTTGGAATAAAGGAACTGCAACCATAAAAGCCGTTCACCAACCCCTTCTTCGTTCCCTTTGTTCTCTTCTGTAAGAAACATTTTTGGATATCTTCTGTAAGATAAGGACCTCCAGAAATAGACCTAGAGGTCCGACCGGGCGATCACCGCTTTGGCCGCCCGTTCCAGCACAGGAACGCCCCTGGCGTAGCCCTTGGCCCGCTGGTCCTGGGTCTGGCCATGATAAAACCGGTAGTAGATCTGCTGAATGATCACGGCCAGCCGAAACAGGCCGAAGCAGTAGTAGAAGTCAAACCGGTCCATAAGAATGCCGGAAATCCGGCCGTAAAGGTCCACGAATTCCCTGCGGGTCATGGCCCCGTCCATGTGGGTGGGCATGGTGCGAATCAGATGGCGCTCCTCGGGATCGTCCTTCTGGACCCAGTAACCGAGGGTGCATCCCAGGTCCATGAGGGGATCGCCGATGGTGCACATCTCCCAGTCGAGGACCCCGATGATCCTGAAGGGATCGGCCGGGTCAAGGACAATGTTGTCAAGCCTGTAATCGTTGTGAATGATCCCCGGTCGATCTGTTTCAGGTGGGATCTTTTCCTCCAGCCAGGCCATAACGGACTCACAGTCCGGCACATCCGGGGTGCGGGCCGCCCGATAGCGCTTATTCCATCCCAGCACCTGCCGCCGCACATATCCGTCCGGTCTGCCCAGATCCTGCAGACCGATGGCCGCATAATCCAGAGAATGGAGTTCGTGCAGGATATTGAGAAATTTTTCGAACAAACGGCGTACCTGGGCCGCAGACGTGAAAAGACCATCGGGGATCTCTTTGCGCAGAATGATGCCCCGCAGGTGATCCATGATATAAAAAGGAGAGCCGATGACGGCATCGTCCTCGCAATAAATCAGGGGGCGGGGGGCATAATCCCAATGCCGGCTGAGAGCCGCAAGGACCTTGTGCTCACGCCCCATATCGTGTGCCGTGGCGGCCTTGGTGCCGAAGGGGGGACGGCGCAGGACCAGCCGACGATTGTCAAAAGAAAGGAGGTAGGTTAGATTGGAGGCCCCGCTGGGATACTGTCGCACCTCCACCGGGCCCTTGAGGTCCGGCATGACCTCCTTCAGATATGCTTCAATCCTGTCCGGGCTGAGATCCTCGCCCTTGCGGACATCTGTGGGATGATCGATAAGATCCATGAGCACTTCACCTCTTATCCTGGGTTGCGGGGTCTCTGTTGACCAGACTGTTCTCTATAAAGGCGATCAGAAAGCGGGCATATGCCTCCACCTCCACCTGGCGCCGGGCATACTTGGCACGCTTCAGGTACCAGTCCTGAACCATAGCCTTGATCAGACTGGCCGTCAATTGACAATTGTCCGTGACAAAGACGCCCTGGTCACGGCCCATAACAATGATGTCGGTAAACATCTGCTCTGTGTTCAGTTCACCCTGGACCGCAGCGCGACGTTCCTTCAGGCCGATGTTCTTGGCCTCCATATAGGAAAAATAGAACCAGGGCTGCATGGCCTCGCTCAGATAGAGGTGGGTCCGGATGGCGGTACGCAGCTTTGCCAGGGGCTCCTTTTCTGCCCCAATATTGGAGGCCAGGATACGTGCGGTAATGGTGCGGCGATGGCGCTGCATCATCTCCAGCAATTCTTCCTTGCCGGAAAAATAGTTGTACAAGGCCCCGATGCTCAAATGGGCTTCTCTGCTCAGATCGCGCATGCTCATGGCATGGAAGCCCTTCTTATTGCTGATTTTCAGGGCCGCAGAAAAGATCCGCTCCAGATTTTTGGATATGGTCCTCTCCTTCTTGATCTGGAACACATCGGGATGCTCGGCAAATAACTCCAGACAGCAGCCATCTTTAAAGGCGCCGACCTTTGCCTTGAAGCAATGGTAATCGTCAATCGATATCGGTTCCACAGGATTATGTGCGTTATCCAAGGAGCAGGCGGAGACGGTCCGCTATCTGACTGTCTTGTTTTCGTAGGTCTTCATGACCTGACGGGCCACCGAGACCTTATGCACCTCGTCAACCCCGTCATAGATGCGTGCGGCGCGTTCATGGGCATAAAAGTGGGCAATGATGGTATCATCGGTCATACCAAGACCACCATGGACCTGCAGGGCTCGATCCACCACACGCTGCATGGTATTGGCCACCACGAATTTGATCATGGAAATATCCTTGCGGGCCGCTTTGGTCCCCACCTGTTCGATTTTCCAGGCCGCATGGAGAACCATCAGCCGTGCGGCCTGGATCTCGGCCGCGCTATCGGCGATCATGGCCTGAACGAGCTGCCTGTCGGCCAGCTTCCGGTTGGGCGCAATGACCCGGTCCCGGGCCCGCGTGCACATGAGATCGAACACCCGGTTGCAGATGCCGATCCACCGCATGCAATGGTGGATGCGGCCTGGGCCTAGCCGGTCCTGGGCAATGACAAATCCATGCCCTTCTTGGCCCAGGAGATTCTTTTGGGGCACCCGGCAGTTCTGATAGAGGATCTCGCCGTGGCTGAAATACCCTTGGCCCGCGTGGCCCATCACCGGTATGTTGCGCACCAGGTTGAAGCCGGGGGTGTCGGTGGGCACAATGATCATACTGGCCCGGAGATAGGGGGGGGCCTCCGGATCCGTAACCGCCATAACAATGGCAAATCCGGCGCCATCCGCGGACGAGGTATACCATTTTTGACCATTGATGACATAGTCTTCTCCGTCCTTGACCGCCGTGGTATCCATCATCACCGGGTTGGAACCGGGCATGTCCACCTCGGTCATTGAAAAGCAACTGCGGATCTTGCCCGCCACCAGGGGCCGCAGGAACACGTTTACCTGCTCCGGGGTGCCGAATTTGTGCAGGATTTCGATGTTGCCGGCATCCGGGGCCTGACACCCGAAGGCATACAGCCCCAAGGGGGTTCGGCCCAGGGCTTCAAATACCAGGGCGCTTTCTGTGAGGGGAAGCCCCATACCCCCCAGTTCGGCCGGATGGAGCGGGGCCCAGAGTTCCATCTGTCTGACCATGCCCCGCTTTTCTTCCAGGGCTTGCATCAAGACGTCCATGTTGCCCGCCAGATAATCCTTCTCAAGAGGGATCAACTCCTTGATGACGAACTCATCAATCATGGATAAAATAACCTGCATCTTTTCTGAAATCGAAAAATCCATAATTCGCTCCTATGGCGGCATCGCCGCTATCAAAGAGAAGTGCCTAACGCGGATGCCCGCAACCAAAACGCCTGTGTGCTGTCCCGTCATTCCGGCATGCCGGAATGACGGAATCGGTCTGAAAACGCTGAAGGATCATTCATTTCCCTCATTTCCAGCCTTTGGAACCCACAAGTATGCAAAAACCGGATGAACCCGGATTTTCCTGTTTTTCATGACAGAAAACCTGGCAATAATGTTCCAAAGTTCAAAATGCCTGGAATTTAAGAGAGAATGCACCATGCTCAATTTTTCAATTCCTAACTCAGATCGTTTGTCGGAGTCAATAAAAATAACGAACATTCGTTCGTTTTTTGTTGACAGCTCCGATGGGAGCCGTGTAAATGCCAAATATAGCGGGTAGTATTGGGGGGCACTCCGGAAGGACGACATGGGTTATGAAAATTCTCGTTTGCGTCAAACAGGTTCCCGATATAGAACGAATTTCGGTCAGAAACAATCCCTCCGGGATGCCGGCGCTGGAGATCTCCGGCGAGTTCCGCCTGAACTACTTTGATGAATTCGCCGTGGAAGAAGCGGTGCGCATCAAGGAGAGGATGGCACGGGGACGTATCGATGTGATTACGGTGGGTCCTGATCGGGCGGCCGATGTGCTCAAACGTCCCATCGGGATGGGGGCTGACGCCGGCATTCATCTCCGGACCCCCACGGACGCGGATCCGGGCCCTGCGGCCGTTGCCTCCTGGATCGCCGAATGTGCACGACCCAGAGAATACCGGCTCATACTCTGCGGCAGCATGTCAGAGGACGGCATGAACGGGCAGGTGGGCCCCATGCTGGCCGCTCGGTTGAACCTCCCTTATGCAACCCAGGTGATTGCCATAACACCGGCCTCGGACCCATCAATGCTGTCTATACAAAGAGAGATCGAAGGCGGCATTCGGGAGATGCTGGAAATCCGGATGCCGGCCCTCCTGACACTCCAGCCTGGAATCAACCGGCCCCGGTATCCATCACTTTCCAGACTTTTACGCGCCAATCGACAGGGCCTGGAAACCGTTTCCACCGAGGCACTGGAACCTGCGGGGGCCTCGATCGACTGTCTCGGCCTCGTGGCGCCTGAGAAAAGGCGTGCGTCACAGGTGCTCACGGGCTCGACCCGGGAAAAGGCCGAGCGACTGGCGGCGATTCTGGAGGAAAAGGCTTTTCTGTAATCATGAGAATTCACCGGAGCTGTGAAAGAACACCCATAAACATGAATAGGGGGAGGTCCTCCTTTCTTTATCAAAGAGGCTTTCAGCCTCGACCGTCTCGGCGCGAACGCCGCTCACACTGAACCATTTTCATGCACTGGGGGGGCATTCCTCGCTCATGAGGATTTAGTCACATGACGGAATCCGTAGACATTATGGTGATCGGTATATGTACCGACGGTCGCGTGCACCCGGAAACATACGATTTAATTGCATTCGGCCGGAGGCTTCAAGCATTCCGGCCGGGCACTCTCGGTGTCTGCATCCTGGGCCAAGACGTGGGCGCGGCGGCCCGGGAGGTCGCGCATCAGGGGAGCGTCCAGGTGACCGCAATCGAGTGCCCCGGGCTTTCCCACTATGTCAGCGAGCCTTATGGCGCTGTCCTGGCCGAAGAAATAGCAGCCGCCAAACCGGTCTTTGTGTGCACGGCCCACACCTCTCAGGGATGGGAATGGACACCGGCGGTGGCCGCCCGCATCGGCGCCGGCTGCATTTGCGGCGTGGACGGTCTCACCGAGTCTCAGGGACGGATCTGTTTTCAAAAAGATGTATACGGCGGTAAGATCAAAGGCCTATTCGCTTCCAATACGGCCACCACCATCATCTCGGTTCAGCCGGGCGTTTTCAAGTTTACGCCCGCGCCGGGAGCATCGTCGGGATGTGTCATCCGAAAAAACGCGACCTGCAGGTCCGAGAGAACCCGCTATCTGGGAACCAGTCGCGCTAAGGCCGATGTCTCCGACATCACGGCCGCACCCATCCTTGTGGCTGTAGGCAGCGGCATCGGGAATCAGGAAAACATCAAACTGGCTCACCGGTTGGCCGGATGCCTGCCCAAGGCGGCCGTGGCCGGCACCCGCATCATCTGCGATCGCGGGTGGCTGGGCTACAGCCGCCAGGTAGGGGTCAGCGGGGCCACTGTGGCGCCGGCCCTGTACATCGCCTGCGGCATCTCCGGGGCCTCCCAGCATGTGATGGGGATGCGGGGCGCCGGATGTGTTATTGCCATCAATAGTGATCCCCATGCACCCATATTCAACGAGGCGGACATCTGTATCGTGGAAGACATCACCCGGTTCATTCCACTGATCCAAGATGCCTGCGTCAGGCGAATCAACAACAAAGACCCGCGATCCGGCGTGCCGGGAAGTCCAAGAGAAGAATGAGACATCCAGGAGGGGAGAGCAAAAAACCAACGCCACGACCATGGATTTTTTGATATGGCCCTCAGTGGCATAGAAGTGGAGACTATCTTATGCAGGTCAAAGACAAGGTGATTATTGTAACAGGCGGTTCCAACGGCATCGGCGCGGCCCTGTGCCGACGCTTTTCCAGGGAGGGTGCCCGGGCCGTGGTGGTGGCTGATATCGACCTGCAGGGGGCCCAGGCCCTGGCAGGAGAAATCAACGGTCTTGCCGTGCAATGCGATGTCGCCAAAGAGGAAGACATTATGGAACTGGTTCGGCAGACCGAAGCTGAGTACGGTTTCGTCGACCTGTATTGCTCCAATGCGGGCATCATCAGGATGGGGCTGATAGAGGTCTCAAATGCCGACTGGCAGCGCATCTGGGAGATCAACGTCATGTCCCATGTGTATGCGGCCCGGGCGGTCCTCCCGGAAATGCTCCGGCGGAAGTCGGGGGGATTTGTCATAACGGCCTCAGCAGCGGGCCTGCTCAACCAGATCGACTCGACACCCTACAGTGCGACCAAACATGCGGCGGTGGGCCTGGCCGAGAATCTGGCCATCAACTACGGGGATCGGGGGATTCAGGTATCGGTCATCTGTCCCATGGCGGTTCGATCTCTCATGACCCGGGAAGGGGGCGGGATTGCGGCCTTAGATGGCATGCTGGAGGCGGAGCAGGTGGCCCAAGACCTCATCGTCGCCCTGGACCGGGGTCAATTCATGATCCTGCCCCATCCTCAGGTAAAGGATTATCTCAGACACAAAGCCGACGATTATGAGCGATGGATCCAGGGCATGCAGCGCCTGCGGGCCCGGCACCTTCCGGATCCTCTTGCCTAGAGGGTGCTGATATCGTGGTCTTCCTCAGGATTCTTGAAAGGTGTGTTTTTTCCATCGGATGCGCGGACGGATCTCCGCAAAACAACCCCCGATGTCCCTAAATTTCTTTTGAGAAGGACACGCAAATACTGGCGCCCTCCAGTGGTCCCGGTTCGATCCAGACCTTTCCACGATGTCTGTCTGCAATCTCTTTTACAATTGCCAGCCCCAGGCCCAGGCCCTCGGTCTTCCGCCGAACCCCGACCCTCCTGAAGGGTCCGAACACCCTGTCGGGATTCTCCGTCCGGATGCCGATACCGTCATCGCTCACCGATAGGATATGGAAGCGTTCGGTTTCCCTGAATCCGACCCTGATCTCTTTGAGCTCGCTTCCCCCGTATTTCAAGGCATTGTCCACCAGGTTTCTAAAGACCCTCCCCACGGACACCTCATCTGCACGAATAACCGGGGGATCCTCGGGTTCCGACCATTTGATATGACGTAACCGGAGCCGCTCCGAAAACTCCTCCCTGATGCACCGAAGCGCCGCTTTTAGGTCCAGTTCCTCGATGTTCATCGGCGCCTCCTTGGAGGAGATAAACATAATGATCATTTCTGAAAGGGTCGCAATCTGTTGGGCCGCCTGCATAAGATGACTGCAGCAGGCCTGTCCCTTTTCATCCAGGGTCTCTCCATAATTTTTCACAAGGCGCTTTGCCAGCCCGTAGACGCCGATGACAGGGTTCTTAAGGTCATGATACACTGAATAGGCAAACAGCTTGACCTTTTCCGATTCCCGCTGCAGTTCCATGTTGGCCAGGGCCAGATCAGCGGTCTTCTCCCGCACTCGCACCTCAAGGCTCTCATACGCCTCTTCCAGTGCTTTCCGCGATGTTTCTCTCTCCATGGCGTAACGAAGGGAACGTTCAAGGAGCGATGTCGTCAACTGATCTTTGACAAGATAATCCGACGCCCCTAACCTCATGGCCCTGACATCGACGTCGTATTCTCCCTGGCCGGTCAAGAAGATGACGGGAGTCTTCCAACCATTTTCCCGGGCCTCATTCAATAATTCCAGTCCATCGTGGGCCCCGAGCCGATAATCGAGCAGACAGAGGTCATGCCTGCCATCTTCCAGTGCCGCTGTGGCCTCCCGGTATCTGGTCACCCAGACCAGCGATACATCCATTGTGAGGACTCTGGAAAGGAGCTCTCTTATGACAACATAGTCGTCCTCATCATCTTCCACCAAAAGAATTTTTAATTTGCTCTTGGCCATTTCTATGTTGGCATCCGCTACGGTCATTTGGGTTATGGACAAATGCATTTCCCCCTCTCCTATGTATCCACCCGCCGGACAACCCGAGCTTGGCTGGGAATATGATCTCCCGGATCGTTACTCACAGCGTGACTGATGCGGAGCTCAGACCGGGGGCAGGAGCCTCCAATCTCTAAGGAGATAATCGGTTGGTGAATTCTCCTAAAACGCTGACTGCCGTTACATCATCAAAGGGGTCGACCAGCTGCATGGAGGAGCCGGATGGCCTCATGCTCGACCGCTGGAGCCTACGGGATGGCCCTGAGCAGTCCCTCAGATGACAGGTTTCGGTCATAGCGTGCCCCGGCAAATGGCAGTGCAAGTTCGGCTAGGGATAACAGCTCCTTATGGGAACCGTTTCTAACAGGCGTACCGGATCGACACAATGGGGTATATCCTGTAATCGACTGCTTTTTCCAAGGTATGGAAACTTCCCGGTCCTTTCACGTTTTAACACATATGAAAAGGCGATCATCGGAGGTCGTGTCGATGGGAGACGCTTTTAAATGACTGCTACATCAAGAGGTTACAAAGGGGCATTCCACAATGACAGGAAAGGCCTCTTTAAAAGAGGCCTTTCCTTATTTACTACAGGTATCTTTATCTCGATATTTCGCAGATCCGTCATTCCGATGAAGATACAAATCCCAGCCGTTCTCCCAGCTTATCGAAGATCCCGACGGCTTCCGAATCAAGCGCCTTCCGAAAGGTCTGATCCAGATGTCGATCATGATAGGCGTTCTGACTCTCCCATAGGTCCGGCTCCACACCGATCTCCCGGCACATATCCAGGAATGCGATAATGTCTGTGATCCCTGTCGCCTTGGGAGTTGAAGCCAGGGTCGCCATCAGATGTCCGAGAATCGATTGGGTGGTCTGTTTCATAAATCGGTCATTCAATTTAATCTGCTGCAATGCGGTCTCTTTCGCCAGGATGTCGAGCCAGGTCCAGTCGATGGCCGTCTTTTCCCTTGCGCCCCCGGCGATCTTGCCCAGTTCATCGGCGATCAGGATGCTGAGGATGTGATTCGGGGCCTCGGGCAGAGGACCCCCGGTCTCCTGAAGGAGGGAGAGGAACGCCTCGGACTCGCTCCGTCGGCGTCCGATGGTTTTCCCGATCTGCAGATCCAGCCATTGAAACATCCCGCTTACCAGGGCATTGCGCATATCCGGGATCAGATCCTGGATCGTGTACGACCTGACATCGGTGACATATTGGTGAAAGCGCCCCCGTATCCCTTCTTCTCCATTTTTAGAAGAGCCCTCTGTTATTTCCATGGTCATCCGATCCAGGTCCCCCATCTGAAGAGACTTCCCCACCATACAGCCAAAGCCCCTTTCAGGATCGTGATATGCAAGGTAAATCCGGAGCGACTCAAAGCCGGTCCCCGGCTCGATAACGATTGCCTCTCCGATGATGCCGTCCGTACCATGGGCATTAAACGTGTTCTCCCTCCGGGTAAGCACCCTCCCCTCAAAGGGCGCATCTTTCCGGGGCCGGGCCGCTGTCACCGAAGCCCAGCCCAAGACGGCAAGGGCGTGGTTGGCCGTAGCCAGGGAGGGCCCGATGCGGGACGGGACCACTTTTTTCCTGTAAACGCCGGCACCGTTTCCATAGGCCGGGTCGTTGCTCGGGGCCTGGGCCATGAATTCCATGAGGCGGGACTCCAGGTCCTCTTGGGTCCACGATCTCACCAGATCGATCCCCCGCGCCGCATACCTGAGAACCTGGGTTGCCTCCAGGCCGGAGATTTCATCAAAAAACCACCCGCAACTGGTGAACATGAACAGGGACATCCGCTGGGACTCCAGAAGCTGAAGGGCCTGGATTCGTTCTGCCGGATCGAGCGATGGTCCCGACTGATGGTCGATGAATTGATCCCGGTCTTGGGCGGATGGGTGCAGCAGGAGGGCGATATAGTCATCCCGGGCCTTCCAGGGGTCTTTGAACAGGCGGCTTCCTCTCTCCTCAAATATGGCGGCGAACTTCCGGGCCAGCCAATCCAGGCCCTGGCGGAGGGGCGCCCTCCAGGCCTGATTCCATCCCGGCGTATGGCTGACATTGCATCCGCAATCCGAGCACCACCTTCCCACACCGTGGGCGCAGCTCCAGGAGCTGTTCTCCACAATCCGAACCTCATCCTTGGGCGGAAAGCGATCCAGGTATGCCGCGTAATTGGTCAGAGTGATGGCGTCGCCCTGGTTCAAATGATCGAAAAGCCAGGATAATGCCATGTCTCCGAATTTGAAATGGTGCCCATAGGACTCTCCGTCCGTTGCCAGGCTGATCAGTTCCGGTCCGGCCCCGTCCCCGTTAAAGGCACTTTCAATGTGGGCCAGGAGTTTATCGCCGGAGGCGAGGAGCTGTTCGTATGCCACGGCCCGTGAGAGGGGCCCATGATAAAAGAAGACCGTCATGGCATTATTGCCGGATCCGTCGAGCTGAACCCGGTAGGGTCTGGTGATGTCGACCCGGCCGCCTTTGACGTCTTTCCACTGCTCCACTCTGCCGGATCTCCGGATGGGCCGCACCATTAATGCCTGATCCGGCGACAGGACGGTGAATTTTACGCCCTCTTCCGCCATCAATTTCAAGGTCTCGGTATCGACCGCGGTTTCAGCCAGCCACATCCCCTCCGCCGGCCTTTTGAAACGATGTCTAAAATCGGCGAGGCCCCACCGGATCTGGGTCAGTTTATCCCGGCGGGACGCCAGGGGCATGATGATGTGGTTGTAAACCTGGGCCAGGGCATTTCCGTGGCCCTGACAGCGATCCATGCTGAGACGGTCCGCGGTGATGATCTGGTTGTATATCCATGGGTGGGCTTTTTCCAGCCAGGAGAGGAGGGTCGGGCCGAAGTCGAAGCTCATGTACTCATAGTTGTTGAGCAGCGCCCTTATCCGTCCCTCCTTCCCAAGCAGCCGGGCCCGGGTGTTCGGTCCGTAACACTCCCGCGTAACCCGCTCATTCCAATCGTGATACGGCAGGGCCGAGGGTTGGAATTCAATCCGGTTGAGCCACGGATTTTCCCGGGGCGGCTGATAAAAATGCCCGTGTATGCAGAGATATTTCTGATGACGGGTCATTGATTTCTTCATTTCTTCATCGTCTCTTGTCATTCGTCATACCTTCATCCGGTTTCACCCGGATCAGGAACCCTTTCGCCGGGATAATTTGTCCGCCTCTTCCCGCTTGAAGATATCGGACAGGGGGATGGTAAAGCCGACCTCAGGCTGATATCTGAGATAGGACGGAATCGGATAGCGGATCCCTGTCTGGTGCGTTTTCTCAAGGCCCTCCACAAGCCCTGCCAAGTGTCCCCCGGGCACCGCCATGACCATTTCGTGATCCTGACAGGCCGCCCAGACCCGGTCGCCGTTGCCGGGCACGACCACCTTGGCCGCCTGATGCAGATAGGCCCCGAGCACACCTTCCGTGCACGATGCGGCCCTCCCGGAGAAACTGCTCTCCATGGGTTTGCCCGTATGATAGGTGGTTCCATGAATCAGCCGCATCATCTGGGCCGGATTTACATAGATAAGAACCACATCCGGGGGGACCCGGGTCCGTTCCAGGGGAGAATAGAGCACGACCGGATCATGGTCCATCTCCAGGGTCAGGAATCCTTCCAGGACCTCGGCAGCCGCCGTCTCATCGGCTGCATAATTCATCACCGTAAGAAAATGGATTGGCCCTTCGGCATCAGGGACCCGCTCCCAGCCGTAGGTATGGGCCGCAATGGCGCATCCCACATCCTCCCGTGTAAAAGCCACTGTCCAGCCGTACCGCCGGGCCATGGCAGACCCCTGGCAGGGGGCCATCTTGACGCCCAGATCCCGCAGCGGTCTTTTCGCCCTCTCCGGGATGTCTTCTTCCCTGTCCAGGAACTTCACGGCTACCGGAAACGTGCCCGGGGTGATCACCCGCCTCAGCCTTTCATCCAGATTCGCCCATACCTCCATGCCTATGCCTCCTCCTTCTTTTTGCTGATTCCGTATTTCACTGCCAGTTCCTGACTGTAGGCGGCCTTTCTGCCCACACACCTCCCCCGCGGGCACAACTGGCAGCTGTAAAAGGTGGTTTCCGTAGGGAAATAGATCCCCGAAACCGATTTTTTTGGTATCATGAGACAATTTTCAGTCAATCTCACGCCGATGGCATTCTCGATGCCGTCAAAAGACGAAAAAAGCGGTCTCTGCTGCTCTATGGGCCAGTCCTTCAGAGAGCCGGGGCTCATGAATGACAGGCCATCCAGGGCAAATCTGGATCGCAGCGTTTCCTCCAGATGTTTCCTCGCCTGGATCAGGGCGATATTTCCGATGATATCCAGATAGTACTTCACCAGCAGGTCCTTCACCTGGTCGGCGCTTTCTTCCAGGGCGGTCCCGATGGTGGTCACATAAGGGAAGACACGGCCGATGTGTTCAAGGTTTTTGCTGAGGATCCGGCTCTTAAAAAAGATGCCGTCGATCACCACCCCGTCATCGGACCTCGCCTCCACATATTGGAGGGTATACACAGCCTTGGCAGCAATACTGTCCCTTACGATCTCAAAGGCGGATTGGAACAGGTCCCATCCCCCGGTGCGTCCCACCTGAAGCTCTTCTCCGATGGCGTCGGCATCCAGGGTTATCAAAATAGGATCCATGATTTCCATTCTTGAGCTTCCCGGCATCACTTTTTCTCAGACTCCCGGGATCCGGGATCCGGAAGGTTATCCGGCAGGAAGGTACACTCCCCTTCTGCACCAAGATAGGGAACCGCCTTTAGAAATATCCCCACTTTCCCGCTCTCTCCGATTCGCCACAGCCGACCCGTCGCGCTATCCAGCATATAGAGATCCTTGCCCGAAGCCGAAACCTGGCCGAAAACAAATCTGCCGTTGGGGGCGGATAAGACCCCGGATGGGGGGTGTTCCACTGCCTGTGACGCGCCGATGCCCAGCGGCTGCGCGTAAACAGACTGGCCGTTGATCTGCACCCATAGAAGCATTGATGCCAACCCAACCACTTTCAGAAACCTTCGAATCATATCTTGACCCCCCGTTATGACACCAGTAGAATAGAGACGTCCTGAAAAGCCCTGGATTCAGCCCACGCGTACGCAATCTGTGTCTTCGATCCCGCTCTCAGGGATTTGGTGCGGAGAATTCGTATTGCCGGTCATTGTAACGGCCGAAACCAATACCGCCGGCAGCGGGATAATCCCGCCGGCGAAATCTGCGCTCCCCATCGCTGTGCCCAAATGGTTGCGATTGTCAGCCCGGCTTAGGCTATCCTATGGCTATCATCTGTATTGCAGAATTCTTTTACAGCAGGCAGGCTGCAGATTCAAGGGTGATTTTACCCGCCGTGCACGTTAGGCGGAATCAAGGGCATCAGAAGGGGCCGTCGAGATATTCAACCGATTTCAGCTGCTCCCCGACGCGATAGGCGATATGACGTTTCAAGACCGGTTTGATCTCGGCGATCATCTCTTCACTCAAACCCCGGGCCTGAGACATGACCCAACCGGTTGACTGGATCTCATTCAGCCCCTTTACCGCCGCCGGCCCCAGACCGGGAGAGTTTGCGGATACCTGCCCGCATTTGAGGCAGGCAACGCTCCCTCTGTCATGTTTAAAAACGGCCCGCCCTTCCCCCTGATATGTTCTTCCGCAAAGGCAACACCTGCTGAGATCGATCCCGTAACCCCCCAGGGTCATGGCCTTGGCCTCAAAGAGAATGCGGAATGCATCGATCTGTTTTTCCTCGTCCACGGCCGTGAATGCGGCATGCAGCAGCTGGAACATCCGCTTCGCGGCGACCCCTTCCGGGAACAGGGCTTCCGTCAGCTCGATCATGTAGCTCGCCAGCGACAACGCCGAGAAATCAGACCTCAGGCCGGGAAAGGCATCCATGAGTTTGCCGGAATGGAGAAAATAAATCCCCTCTTCCCTCCTCCGCTCATATTCCAGACGGGTGAGGCAGAACAGGTCCAGGCAATTGGCAAACCGCTGGCGGCTCTTCCGGGCCCCCTTGGCCACCCCCTTGAGACGTCCCTTCTCTGCGGTAAAGAAGCTGACCATGAGATCGCTCTCGCCGAATTCCCATGTCCGCATAATAATGGCCGGAGAGATATGGGCAGTCATCTCAGAATATCTCCCGATAAAAAGCCACCCTCACCTGATACCACTCTAAATATCGAATTCAGCAATCCACCCTCCACATTCGATGATGCGGCCAGAGTAGCCTTTCCCCTGATTAAAAATCAAGAGGATATGCGCGTCTTCAAGCTCCTGAAATACCGTCATGGCCATCTGCGGCAAAAGCGGTGGCACCCTCGTTCATGCGGGTGCGCCGCGGGCAAGGTCATTTGCCGCCCTTCAATCTCTCAATGATTCGGATGCGGATTGGGGAAATCCCCGGAACCGCGACCATCGGACGGATCGAAAATGGTTATGCCTATCCCAATCCATTGGAGCCGGGGCCGGTAAGCCCCCTCTACACGGAGGTGCCCTGGGCCTACATTTTCCTTGATTCCCAACCACGAAACGTGCCATGAAGATAATCCAGTACAACCTGGACGTCTATATAGGCGGCAAGGGCAAATATGATCAACAATGATCAACATGGGCCGTCCGGAAACCCGATACTGAGATCCCAGCGCGATGATTGTATTTGTGATATGGTGAGACAATTGCCTGCAGCCGGCTTGATCGGACTCCTGGAAAAAATCCAGGTAATGGCGCAAGATAATTTTTTGCCAACGCCGCACAGTCCCCTGGAGTCAACGCCTTCAGAAAATAACTTCAACTGCCGTCGTATAAGGGTTCTGCAGCTGTGCATATGAACAACTGACGGGCCAGAGGAGGCACAGTCGCATGAGATCCGAACCGGTTTTGAGGTAAGAGGGTATTGTATGAGTGACGACAAATTTGCAGCTTCCGAATCGGGTTGAGTGTCGTCTCAGCTTTTCGTGGACAATATCTTACTATTTTGGCAGGATAAAGGCGAAAATCGCCGATGTCACAAGAGTTCAAAGATTCCCTATTAGCCCAATGGAGGGAAACTCATGAGTGATTACATAGTGGTAGATCCAGAGATTTGTTCAGGAAAGCCCGTTATTCGCGGAACCCGCATCATGGTTAAGAACATCCTCGGGATGGTGGCAGGGGGGTACACGGTTGAAGACATACTGCAAGCCTATCCTGAACTCAGCCAGGAATCCATACAGTCTGCATTAGAATACGCTGCCATGGTGGTAGACGAACAACAGGTCGTAAATGCCTGACAAAGAATTGCACGTACTCTTGGACCAGAATATTCCCGTGGCTGTTGCCGGCTGGCTGCTTAGCAGATGTCCGGGCTGGAAGATAAAACATGTGAATGAAGGGGGGTTTTGAGAGATAACGGCTCGCTTTCAAAGAGAACATCAGTTATAGACTGATTTGTTGAAAAGGCTTCAAGGAGATCGGCCAAGAGGATTTGAAAGACACTGAAATGAAAAAGAGAAATATCGAAAAACTCCGCAAAGTTACAAAGGTGCCTACGTTATATAATACTTGAAACATGGTCCTGTTCCTGTTAAGAAGAAAAATGAATAAAAATTAATAAGTTTGGCGAGAGAGCCCGAGAGCCAACGTTGAGACCATGATGGATCTCGTGGGGGACAATACAGGGCCTCTCAC
>JAIPDI010000053.1 GCA_021737785.1 Deltaproteobacteria bacterium | reverse complement strand
CGCATACCTGAAACCATCAACCCGTTTTGAGCTGTTCAGCGCGCCCGTCATCCAGCATCCAGCATCCAGTATCCGCTCCACTATCTCACCAGGACCAGTCTCACGTCCATGACATTGGTACCGGTGGGGCCGGTGATGAGGAGGTCCCCGGTTTTTTCAAAGAAGTGATACGCATCATTGTTTTCAAGGAAATCCGATGCCGTTATCCCGGCGCGGTTGCCGCGCACAACCGTGTGCGGGTCCACAATCGCCCCTGCTGCCTTGGTGGGTCCGTCATCCCCGTCGGTGCCCCCGCTCAGGACCACGACCCTCAGCGGGAGGTCTTTTAATTCAAGGGCCGCCGCCAGACAGAACTCCTGGTTCCTTCCGCCCAGGCCTTTCCCCCGGATGGTCACGGTGGTCTCACCCCCTGAAATAATACATGCAGGGGAGGGAACGGGTCGTCCCGTCTTCAGCATCTCCCTGGCGATGCCGGTGTGGACCCGGGCGACCTCGCGGGTCTCCCCCTCGATCATGGAGGAAAGGATCAAGGTATGGTAACCCAATGCCCCGGCCCTTTCTTCCGCCGCCTCGAGGGCCATGATGTTACTCCCGACGATGAGATTGTGAACCCGGCCGAAGGCCGGATCACCGGCCTTGGGCGTCTCGGGGATTCGGCCTTCCCTCCCCTGGGTCAGATGAGACCGGATGGCCGGGGGGACCTCTTTTAAATCATATTTTTTGAGGATGTGTAAGGCGTGTTCAAAGGTCGATGTATCCGGGACAAAAGGGCCTGATGCAATGACGTCCATGTTGTCGCCCACCACATCCGACAACATCAGGTTAATGGTGGTCGCCGGCATGGCCGCCCTGGCCATCTGCCCCCCTTTTACGGACGATATATGCTTCCTGAGGGTATTTATTTCATCGATACCGGCCCCGCAGTCGAGAAGGCTTCGGGTCAGGTCCTGCATCTCCTCCAGGGTGATCCCCCCGGACGGCTGGACCAGCAGTGCGGAACCGCCTCCGGATATGAGGGAAAAGATGAGGTCCTTCTCGCCTGCGCCTTGAAGGAGATGAAGGATCTTTGCGGTGCCCTCCACTCCCTTTTGATCCGGCAGGGGATGATTCGCCTCGATGATTTCCGTCTTGGACAGCTTTTCGCCGAATCCGTACTTGACGGTGATGATCCCCTGGCTGAGCCTTGGACCCATCAGTTCCTCGATGGCCCTCGCCATCGGGGCCGTGGCCTTTCCTCCCCCTACCAGCAGAATGCGACCGTATCGGCTCAAATCCATCTCGATTGCCGGCCGTTCTCCGGGTCCCAGGGAGAGCTTGTCTCCCTCCACCCGGACAAACCGCCTGACTGCATCATACGGGTTTACGGCCGCCACGGCACTCCTGAATATTTCTTCGGATTCTGAACGCATCTCTTTTATGGTGTTTTCCATGTCCTATCCTTTCTCAAATCTCCAGGAGTGCACGGCCCGGCAAGCCGGAACCGAAAAGGGCTTATGCCGGGTCATAAAGAGACGGAGATCTTAGCCATACACAGGATTACCGGTCTCCGCTCCCTGTCCCGATCGGCATCATGATAGAATGCTTGACCACTCCAAGTCAACATGAAGCGCCTCGGACACTATCCATGTGGACGGCAAACAGGGCTCCGACCCTGCCCACATGGCAGTTTCTTTAAACTTTATTCTTGATTGATCTTTTCATATGGTATACACATTCCCAAGGCGGCCTGACGGCCGCAACCAAAAAGGTATTGGAGCAAATCCCGGAAATTTTCCGAGCGCGCGTGGGGGTCTCTTTCCAAGAGCTGCAAAAACCTGCAACAGCTCGTGGGAACGGCAGCAGGGCTCTAAACTGCGGCGCGTTACAGCCCCAAGAACAGGCTTTCATACAACGGTCGTTCCTGCTGCCTTTTCATAACAGGTATTCAAAGCCCTGGGGCGGCCGCCGAGCGGTGTGTATCCATTTTAATGCAGCTCTTGGAAAGAGACCCCCACGCGCTTACCCATAAGGCACCAGCTTCTCCGCATGGTGCAGAGAAGTTACAAACTAAGGGCCTAAATTTGGAGGATTCGGACGATTCCCCGGATGCATGGTTAGGACGCGGGTGGACTCCCGCGGTCGGCTTGGACAGCAGTTAACCCTAAGTAAGGAGGCGATCATGGAGAACAGACTGGTCCGTGCTTTTCTGGTGCTACTTTTGGGGGGTGTCATTATCGGTATGGGGGGCGCGAGCACTGCCTGGGCCGCGAAACAGGGAGATCCGATTATCGTGGGGGCGCCGGTCCCGCGGGCCAGCGCATACGGCCAGAACGGTGAGCGGGGCATGATCCTGGCTGCAGAACAGATCAATGCGGCCGGCGGGGTTAACGTCGGAGGGGTCATGCGGCCCCTCAAACTGGAGATCATTGACGACCGCGATGAAGAACCGGGCGTGCCCACCAGCGAGGTCCTCCTGGCCATCGAAAAGCTGATCCTTCAGAAAAAGTCCGATGTCATTGTCGGAGGCCCCTGCATGTCTGAATGCGGGATGGCGGCCATGGATCTTTATGCCCGGTATAAAACCGTCGATATCGTGAGCATCGGCTGCTACACCCCGAGCTGGGATCAGAAGGTTGCCAAAAATCCGGAGAAGTACAGATATAGCTTTCGGGAGAGCGGGAGCGTCAAGTGGTATATCAAAGAGGCCCTCGATCTACTGGCCAAGATCAAGAAGGAACACGGATTCAACAAGATGTTTATCTCCATTGACGACAGCCTCATGTGCCGCAAGGCCGCAGGGATCGTGGAAAAGCTGGCCACGAAGGGAGGCTGGGAGATCGTGGGATCGGACAAGCACCCCATCGGCACTACGGACTACTCGGTGGCCCTGAACGACTGTAAGAAGTCGGGGGCCCAGGTGCTGTTTATATGGGCCTACTCGCCTGAAAGTTCCATCCTTCTGAAGCAGTGGGCCGATATGGAGGTGCCGGCCCTCCCCATCGGGTTTATCGGTGCGGCTGAAGACCCGGGTTTTTGGAAGGCCACCAACGGAAAGGGCGCCTATACCATTGTCACCCTTTCTGAGACGGGCAATGTTCCCACGGATGCCACACCGCTGGCCAAACCGTTTTATGAGGCCTTTGAAAAAAGATGGGGCGTTCCCCCTCGAAGCACCGGGTGCGTCAGCGCCTACGAGGCGCTATATGTGTTGAAAGACGCCATTGAGCGGGCAGGGACCCTGGACAAAGACGCCCTGATCGCAGCTATTGAGAAGACCAACCTCCCATCGGTAAGAGGGACCATCCGTTTTGATGAAAACCACCAGATCATCTACGGCTACGACCCCAAGACCAGCGTCCTGGGATGCTGGGTCCAGTGGCAGGACGGCCAGCGGGTATGTATTTTTCCGGAGGTCGCCGCCACCGGCACCATCCAGATGCCCCCCTGGCTGAAGAAATAGAGGGGACAGCCTGTCATCAGCCGGCACGCCCCCTCCAAGGGAGCGGGGCGTGCGTCAACTTTGGTCCCTTTAGCCCACTTGCCATATGGACATCCTGATCTACGGCACGGTTAACAGCATCGTATTCGCCCTGATCGCTGTGGGATTTACCCTGGTCTATGGCGTCAGCCGGATACCCAACTTCGCCCACGGCTCCCTATACGTCCTGGTGGGCTTTTTGACGTGGAGCTTCATCAATGATCTGAACCTCAGCTACGGCGTTTCCATCCTTTTCTCCATCATTATCGCTTCAGTGGTCGGCCTGATCATCTATCGATTTATCCTCATCCGCCTGAGGGGAATGCCCACCTCTGAGATCATCGCCTCTTTTGCGGTCAGCCTGATCATACTGGAAGGCCTGCGCATGCAGGGGATCGCCGGGTTCAAAGGCTTCATCGGACCGTTTTATGTCCTGAAACCCTTTGTGGACGGCAAGATCAATGTGCTCGGCGTATTACTGGATTACCAGCGCGTGATTATTATCGGCGCCGGTGTGGCGATACTGACGCTGGTATGGCTTTTTACCCATCATACCAAGACCGGTCTGTCCCTCAGGGCCATTGCCCAGGACGAGCAGGCCGCGATGATGCTGGGGGTCAACTCCGATCGCACGGCCATGATATCCCTCTCCATCGGGTCCGCCCTGGCCGGGCTGGCCGCTGTTTTGATTCTCCCTTTGGGGAATATTGCCGCGGAACAGGGGTATCGGGTCCTGGTCTATGCGTTGGCGGTCTGCATCATCGGGGGTCTGGGAAGCTGGGCGGGCACTATCCTGGCATCATTTGTCCTGGGTTTTTCCATGATTACCAGTACGGCGATCTTCGGGGCACTGTGGGAGAATGTGGTGTTGGTGGGAACGATTATCCTGATCCTTCTGATCAAGCCCTCGGGACTCATGGGAAAACAGAAAGAACTGGAGGAGCGGGTCTAAGTGGCTGAAAAAGGAAGGCGCAAGAAGCGGCTGGACCGGAGCATCAAGGTGAGGTGCGAGGGCCTTTATGCCGTCTCCTCGTGGCGTGAGATGGGGTATCTGGCCATGCCGAGGCTCCTGTTAATCGCAGGTCTCCTGATTGCCCCGCTCACACTGGATATGTACTGGCAACGGGTCCTCTGTGCAGCGGGCATCTATGCCCTGCTGGCCCTCAGCTTTGACTTCCTGGCCGAATATGTGGGCCTGGTCTGCCTTGGAGGGGCCATGTTCATCGGCTTCGGCGGATACACATCCGGGGTCCTGAACGCCTATTTTGAATGGCCCATCCTGGTGACTATACCGATCGCCACAGTGGCCGGGGCGATCATGAGCACCCTGGTCCTGATCCCCTGCCTGCGATTGCGGGGGATCTACTTTGCCATTGTCAGTTTCATGCTCCCCCTCTTTTCGGTCTACATCATTATTGCGCTCGGTCTCTTCGGGAGCACCGAGGGGATCAGCGCCCTGGACACCCTTCCCAATATATGGATGGAGCAGTACCTGATCATCGGGGCGATCATCGTGGCCCTCTTCGCCGTCAGGAGGCTGGTCAATGAGGATATCGGTCTCATCTTCCGGGGGATCAAGGACAACGACCAGGCGGTCCGGGCATCGGGTATCAGCATCACCGCCTACCGGATCAAGGCGGTCTTCATTGCGTCCCTTATCGGTTCCTTTGCCGGGGCCTATCTGAGCCATCTGTACGGGTGGCTGGGCCTCTCTCTGTTTGCCATGGACTTCTCCATCCTCCCCATTGCAGCAACCGTCATGGGAGGGATGGGGACCCTGGTGGGCCCGGTCATCGGGGCCATTATCCTGACCCCCATGTCCGAGGCCCTCCGCGGATTCGGGCAGCTCCGGGTGGTCCTCTACTGTGTGGTCCTCATCGGATTTATTCTCTATAAGCCCGAAGGATTGATGAACTACCTCGAGCGGAAATATCACCAGTTCGAGCGCTGGGAAGATGTGTAGGCTGGATGCTGGATACTGGATAATGGATGAAACCCTTATACGTCGGGCCTTGCGCCTTTTGCCTAACGCCCAAGGCCTTTTTTCAACTGGATGCTGAATGGTGTATTCAGAAAAACGCATAGATTCGGTACGGACTGAGAATTCGGGGAACGGGGACCCGGACAGTGGGCCGATCCTCCAGGTCAACGGGCTGGGCAAGGCGTTCGGCGGGGTTCAGGCGGTGTTGGGCGTGGAGTTTACCCTCTTCAGAGGCGAGATCTTAGGGATTATCGGGCCCAACGGGGCGGGCAAGACCACCTTGATCAATCTCATCACCGGTTTCGTCAGGCCGGATACGGGCACGATTATGTTCAAGGGGAAAAATATAAGGGGTCTTCAGCCCCACAAGATCGCCAATCTCGGCCTGGCACGGACCTTTCAGGTGATGCGGCCGTATCACAGCCTGCCTGCATTTAAAAATCTTATTGTTCCCCTCAATTCCCCCCGTGTTCGACGAACCAGGGCGGGAAAATTAGGGGACAAGGACTCCGTGGCCATCGATATCCTGGAAGAGATCGGCTTTGAACGAGATGCCCGGGTCCCTTACAAGACCGCCGGGTCCCTTCCTTTGGGCTATCTGAAGCGACTCGAGCTGGCGCGGTGCATGGCCCTTAAACCCGAAGTCATCCTGTGCGATGAGGTCTTCTCCGGGTTGAGCATGTCCGAGATCGCGAGCATGATCCCGCTCCTTGAAAAACTGCAGATGGAGGGGATCACCATCATGATGATTGAACACCGCCTGAGAGAACTCTTCCGACTGGCCGACAGGGTGATGGTCATCAATTTCGGTCAGAAGATTGCTGAGGGGGTCCCGGAAGAGGTAATGGCGCAGGAAGCGGTGAAGGCCGCCTACCTGGGAACAGGGAAACGGAAATGACGCTGCTGGAAATCAGGGATCTCATGGTGTTTTACGAAAACGCCATCGCCATCAACAATGTGAACATGACGTGTGTGAAGGGGGAGGTCACCGGCGGATTCGGGGCCAACAGCGCCGGCAAATCCACCCTCATGTACACCATTTCAGGGATCATTCTGGATGTGCAGAAGAAGGCGCGGATGCGGGGCGGGGAACGGATTACCGTCCTGGGGAACATCCTGTACGACGGGGTTGACATTATCGACATGGAGCCCAGCAAGAGGGCCAGGAACGGGATTGTCCTCTGTCCGGAGCGGAGGCGGATCTTTCAGGAAAGCAGCGTCATGGAAAATCTGAAAATCGGCGGGATCCTGGCAACCAAGGCCCAGGCAAAGAAGACGCTCGACTATGTTTTTACCCTGTTTCCGGCCCTCGTCAAGCTCAAGAGAAGGGAGGGAGGGTTTCTGAGCGGCGGTGAACAGCAGATGCTCGCCATCGGGAGGGCCCTCATGGCCCAACCCACGATGCTCCTGCTGGATGAGCCCCTGCTCGGGCTGAGCCCCACCATGGAGGAGATGCTCACAGAGGCCATCGAAACCATCAATCAGGAAACAGGGATCACCGTGTTGATTACCGAGCAGTATGCCAGGCCGATCCTCCCGATCATCCATCACGGCTATGTGCTTGAAAACGGCGGAGTGGTTCTGGAAGGGACCTCTGAAGATCTGATGGATAATCCGGATGTAAAATCGGCCTACTTCGGGATGTAGCAAGGCGCAGGGGCAAATATGACAGCAGCCAATGAAACGGTCATTTCCGCATTTCACAGGGCGTGCGATACCTACCCTGACAGGATCGCCCTCATTTATCTCGGGGAGAGGTTCTCGTATCGCAGGCTGCGGGAACTCATCGACCGGTTTGCCGCTGCGTTGTACGATCTGGGGGTCCACGACAATGACAAGGTGATGATCTATCTCCCCAACTGCCCGCAGTTTCTCATCGGGTATTTCGGGGCCCAGCTGATCGGGGCCGTACCGGTCCCGGTCTCCCCCATCTACACCCCGCACGAAATACGGTACCTCATTAATGACGCCGGGGCCGAGACCGTCCTCTGCCAGGACACCAACTTCCGGTACATTCAGGAGGTCTTCCCCGACACCTGTCTCAGGCGTGTCATCATCACCAATTACGTGGATCTCCTCCCTCTCTATAAGCGGGCCTTCGGCTTTTTGTTCGACAAGGTGCCCAACGGCGTCATTCAAAAGGGGGAGAACATCTTTTCCTTCAAACGGCTTATCCGCAAATATCCTCCACGCCCGCCGAAACACGACATCCATCCGGCCGAACATCTCAGCTACATCCTTTACACCGGCGGGACCACCGGTTTTCCCAAGGGGTGCATCGCCACGCACACGGGCATGGTATCTTTTGTCAATGAGATCCGAGAGGTGGGAGAGGGACACATCCTGGACGGCAGGGAGGTCTTCATCATGGTGAACCCTCTCTTTCACCAGTTGGCCCAAGGCATCATTCTGGGCATGGTACTGACCCGCGGGAATACCGCCGTGCTCATGCCGATCCCTCAGGTGGATGCCATTTTAAATGCCATCGAGAGACATAGAGGGACCCTTTTTCTGGGGGCGCCGACCCTCTACCGGATGATACTGGAAAACGACAGGCTGGATCTGTTTGATTTGAGTTCGCTCAAGTACTGCTGGAGCGGCGGGGATGTCCTCCCGATGGAAGTGCTTCACCGATGGAGAGAGCGGTTCCATGTGCCTATTTATCAGGCCTACGGCTCCACAGAGGTGGGGTTCACGGCCATGAGCCCCTTGGACAGGGAACCGGTTCCGGGGAGTGTAGGGCTGCCGTTCCCCTCCAGAAAGACCATGATCGTGGATCCGGCAACTTTGGAACCGGTCCCTCCGGGGGACTCCGGAGAACTCCTGGTGACCTCGGAATTCATATCCAAGGCATACTGGAACAAACCCGATGAGACCGCGGCCGCATACGTGGAGATCGACGGCGCCATCTGGTATCGGATGAATGACTATGTCCGGGTGGACAGCGACGGGCAGATTTTCTATGTGGACAGGAGCGCAGATGTCATCAAGTACAAGGGGTACCGGGTTTCCTGTTCCGAAATCGAGGCCATCCTTCAGGATCATCCGGCCGTTATCGGTGCGTGTGTGGTGGGCGTCCCGGATTCGAAGGTGGGTGAGCGGATCAAATGTATTGTGGTGTTGAAGGAAGACGTGAGAGGGGTCAGCGGGGGCGAACTTCAACGATGGTGCAGGGACAGACTGGCCGCTTATAAGGTACCTCAGTACATCGAATTCAGAGACATGCTCCCCAAATCCAAGGTGGGAAAACTCCTGAGAAGAGAAATAAGGGACGAAGAAAGGCGCAGGATCGAGAAGGAGAAAGACGTTTCGGATAGTTAGAACCGTTATTATTGGTTGAAAGTCTATACAAAAAGTATCTTTGTCTTCGCGGCGTTGTGTGAGAATTTTTGGGTAGCAATGACATTTTGTTTAATCATTCGGTCCCCAGCCTGTCCGCTGAGGGGCTGGGGACCGAACGGTTATTTGGCGACAGCCTTGTTCAACGCCCGGATCAGGCCGGCGGCCGCTTTACTCTCGGCAGCGGGTTTTACCAAAATATCCGTTACGTCCATCTTCTTGCCGTAATAGGCCTCATTCAGACTGGGGCGAACCGCGACCACCGCCCCGTCCACGGAAACACCGCCAAACAAGCCTTTAGAGCGTGAAAAGCTCAGGATATCCGCACTAAGGTTGGCGGTGGCTGCCGCTGCGCCCATCCCGACCGGGCCCACGGCGACCCCGACATCGGCACCCAATTTAACACTACTGGACATAAAAGCCTTAACCCCCCGGTCGGTCATGGCCAGCAGAACCACTTCAGAGGCGGTTCCACCGATTTGAAGGCCGAAACTTGCCTCACCGATGGTGTAGAAGGCTGGACCGTTCCATTTCTGGGTATTTCTATCCCGGGCCATAAACACCCCGGTCCCACCGGATGCCCCCACAATGAAGGCGCCTTTCAGGACCTGTGGGGCGATGAAAACGCCCTCCGCTTTCTTGATCAGATCACGAAATGCATCCATTGTCTCTGCTGTTTCAAAGCCTTCAAGCGTCATGGTGGCCTTTTCAACCAACTGCTTCGCGTCGTTCGCATCCTCGGCCACGGCCGGCCGGCCTCCCCCCAGGACAAGCAGACCCGTCAACAACACAATCATCAGGACAATCGAAATTCTACATAGCGCTTTCATTTCATTCCCTCCTTCTCGGCGTTCAACGCCATTAAATAAATGTGTCGACGATCATTCCCCATTAAAATCCCGTTCTCTGATATTCTTTTCCGCAGGAAAGGGCGCTTACCCTGCATTCACGTTGATCCGATCCCCTCTATACTGCCGATGCTGTCGGGGTTCGGTCCCTCCTGTCCAGCCGATACGCCGCCGGTTATGCCATCTTTCCGTCACGTTTCATTCTTTACCAATATAAGGAAGCGGGCGTTGGGAGTCAAGGGAGTGAGGAACCGCCTGGGATTACCTTACCAAAAAGGAGGCTGGGGGGTGGGTGTCATTGGGGCTTATTTGGTGTCGTTGAGAATTACCTTTGGGACATATGTGTTTCAAATCCGGAGCCGGGAATAGGGCGACCGGGACCCTGGTCGATCTCACGGATCATTTGATCCATGGTCCCTGAGGCGATGGCTGCAAAGGAGGGGTCATTGATATGGAGGTCCACTTCCTTGATGGGCACCCGGGGGTTTATAACCTGTCGTAATGTTTTCATGAAGGCATCCTGGGCTGCCGGATCATGGAGTGGGTTTCCCTGTCCATCCGCCTCGGACCATCCTCTCGTGGGGACCAGCACCTCAATGCCTGAGATGTCCTGATTCAGCTTTTCGGCCAGTTGCCTGGCGATAAACCGGGTTTCGTCAAGACTCAACCGGACCGCGGACCTGAAATCGTAGAAAAATATGCTTCGATCTCTGAGCTTTTCAGGGATCGTATTACGGGTGAATTCGAGCACCGCACAATCGAGGCCCCCCGGGACCACCAGGCGGGGAATATGACGACCGGCGACCGGTTCCAGCCTTGCGGGCCCGATCCCACTGCAATAACCGTGCATCAATTCATCGGCCAGTTCGTGGGTTGCCAGATCCAGGATGCCGTGAAAATATCCTTCGGCTGCCAGCTCTTCCATGGCCATCCCGCCGGTGCCGTTGGCATGGAAGGCGACGACTTCGTAGCCCATCCCCTCCAGGGAGGCCTTGACGGCCTCGGCCGCCTTGGTGATAAATCCAAACATGGTGAGGGCCACCCGCTTTTTATCTTCCGTCTGTTTCCATTGCTTCAAAACCATCCCCGAAATCGCCCCAGCGGCCCGGTCGAGGATTTTGCCTGTAATGCTGTTAATTCCGAGGAGATCCGCCACGCTGTGCATCATGGTGATATCCTTGGTTCCCACCACCGGTTTCATGTCCCTGGACGCCACCGTGGAGACCATGACCTTGGGGACTCCCAATGGAAGTACCTGCATAATGCTGGCGCTGATATGGGTTCCGGTGCCGCCCCCTGCTGAGATCATGCCGCATATATCACCCTTTTGATAGAGGTCGCTGATGAGCCTCCTGGCCTCTGTAATGACCGCGTCTATGGCCCGGTCCCGGTCTGTCATCCCTGCCCCGCCTTTCTGGATGACCTGCTGGTACAGATCATAGTCTACAGGGAAAGGGGAAGGACGTCTGGTGCCCACATGGATGGTGATGGCGGGGACCTCTCTTTTTTCGATGCGCCTTTTCAAAAACCGGTGCTCTTCTCCCTTGGAGTCGAAGGTTCCCACAACGGCGACGGCTGGGGTCTGGTTCACTGCGTTTCCTCCTGAAGGATGTTTGTCAAGGTCTGAGGTCCGAGTCGTGGGGACGTTATCACACGCGCTTCACCAATGCAATATGGCGTTTGCCCAAAATGGCCCTTTAAGACCGTATTCCCGCAAGGTTTCGCGAAGATCAACCCGGGTGTCGCAGGCAGAGGGGCGAGGATGAAACGGATTTGCCCTTGACACGGATGAATTCACTTCCCTATAAGGAAAATGGTATCGACGTGGATGGAGGGGAGTAGCGGTCGTTTATGTGCGAAAAGGGAGGAGGCGATCGGGGAGCATGAAATCAACACCATACAATCTGATCATGTCGGCCCTGTACAAGGGGATGAAGGGGGACCGGCCCCCGGCAGGGAACCCCACATCCATCGTGTGCCACGGGCTCATGGATGCGTGCGGGATATCCTTTCCAGAGGCCCATCTGAATCCCCGGGCCATGGCGGAACTGGCCCTGGCAGGGCATGAGATCCTGGGATTCGACACGGTCATGCCGGAATACAGCGTGGATCAGGAGGCGGCCGCCCTGGGCTGCGAGATTGACTGGGGCGATAGGGATCGGATGCCGGATACCAAGTTTTTTCCTCACGCAGATTTCTCCGATGTGGTGGTGCCCGAGGATTTTCTGGAAAAGCCCTCGATCCGGGTAGTCCTGGACGCCCTTTCCATCCTTCGTCGTCATGTGGGGGGAAAGGCCGCCATTATCGGCAAGGTCATGGGCCCATGGACCCTCTCCTATCATGTGGCCGGGACCCAGAATTTTCTCCTCCAGATCGGTATGGAGGAAAAGGAAAAGGTCAGAAAGATGCTGCGCCAGTTGATGCCGGCGACCATCGCCTCTGCCAGGGCCCAGTTCCAGGCCGGGGCCGATATCGTGGTCCTTGCCGACCATGCCACCGGCAATCTGGTGGGGGCCTACCATTATGAGGAGTACCTCCTCCCCATCCACAAGGAACTGACCGCCGCCATCGAGGGGCCTTTGATCCTTCACGTATGCGGGAACTGCACGGACCGGCTGGAGATGTTTGCAGATGCCGGTTTTGACGGGTATCACTTTGAATGGCAGGTGGACGCGAAAACAGCGGTGGAAAAGATCGGCTCCCGGATGTGTCTGGTGGGGAATGTCAATAATGCGGAAACCCTCTATCAGGGAACGCCCGAGGATGTGTACAAACAGGCGCGCTACGCCATTGAAGCAGGTGTCGATATCATCGGGCCGGAGTGTGCGATTCCCCTGTCCACGCCGATGGAAAACCTTAAGGCCATTGTGGCTGCGGTACATGAAGGGTATTAGGAAAAGCTCAAAGCTAAAAGCTCAAAGCTGAAAGCTCAAAGCTGAAAGCTCAAAGCTGAAAGCAAGAAAACAGAGATCAGGAATCGGATGTCAGGGGTCAGGAGATCAATCATCCATCATCGAGTAACCGGTGACGAGTCACGAGCAACCAGGACCGGATTTTATGCGGGCATATTAGCGGAAGGATACAATCGATGAGCGATACACTGCAGCAGATTAAGAACGCGGTGATAACCCGGAAGAGAGCCGAAATCCAAGGATTGGTGGAGACTGCCGTTAATGAAGGCATCGATCCCAACACGATCATCGACAACGGGCTCATTGCCGCCATGGATGTGGTGGGTCAGCAGTTTTCAGACAGCGAGATCTTTGTGCCCGAGATGCTTGTGTCGGCACTGACCATGAAAATGGGCCTGGATGTGGTGAAGCCCCTCCTCCTGAAGAGCGGGGATACCCGGTCCAGAGGCACCGTCATGATGGCCACGGTCAAGGGTGATATCCACGACATCGGAAAAAACATCGTTATCATGATGCTCGAGGGCGCGGGATTCCAGGTCATTGACCTGGGGGTGGATTTGACCGTGGAAAAACTTATGGAGCAGATCGAGGCCGTTAAACCGGACCTGATTGGACTGTCCGCCCTCCTCACCACCACCATGCCTGAAATGAGACGTTCTATCCAGGCGTTGCAGGAAAAGGGGCTCAAAGGAAAGGTGAAGGTAATGGTGGGCGGCGCTCCGGTGAGTGCCTCTTTTGCAAAGGAGATCGGAGCAGACGGGTATGGCGCCGATGCGGCCGAGGCCGTGGGGCTGGCGCGGCGTCTGGTTCTCGCAGGAGAAGGATAGGGAAGATGCTGATTATTGCCGAGAGAATCAATTCATCCCGGAAATCGGTGGCCCGGGCCATTGAGAGCCGTGACGCGGCCTTTATTCGGGGTGAGGCCAAGGCCCAGGATGAGGCCGGGGCCGATTACATCGATGTGAATGCAGGGGCATTTGCGGGTGAAGAAGCGGAGTGTCTCAGGTGGGTGGTGGAGGTGGTCCAGAAGGCCACGGACCTCCCTCTCGCCATCGACAGCCCCGATCCCGCGGTCATCCAGGGCGTCCTCCCCCTCCTGGAGCGGCCCCCCATGATCAATTCCATCACCCTGGAGCCGGCACGGCTGAACCATATCCTGCCGTTGGTGACCGCGCACGGGGCCAGGGTCATCGGGCTGTGTCAGTCAGAGGATAAAATGGCTGAATCGGTGGACGACAAGTTGCGCCTGGCCGGTCAACTGGTTGAGAGGGTCACCAGGGCGGGCATTCCCTTGAGTGACCTCTACATTGATCCCCTGGTCTATCCGCTGGCCACCCATTCCGGGTCGGCCATGGCGGCCATGGCGGCCATCGACCGGATCATGGGGGAGTTTCCAGGGGTCCATACCATCTGCGGTCTCACAAATGTTTCATACGGTCTTCCCGAGAGGAAACTCATCAACCGGACCTTCCTTGCAGCCGCCATTTCACGGGGGCTGGACGCCGTAATTATGGACCCTACCGATCCCCTCCTCTACGCGGCCCTCAAGGCCGGCCTGGCCGTCGCCGGAAAAGACGACTACTGCATGGACTACATCGACGCCTTCCGTGCAGGGCGATTGGCCTGAGCAGACGACATATAAACGCCTCTGGATCTATTGACAACCAAGCCCTTTTGTTTTGCTCTATAGATGCAATTTCGTATTTGCTGATCATCGAACCCCGTCTTTCCTCGGATATCAGCGACCGTAACGCCTTTTCTGCTCCGTTTCACGATCCCCAAGACCGTTTCAAAGGGCGTTTTGAGCTTTTTCTTTAAAGCGGCCTTCTTGCGAGGGTGTTTCGTGTTTGCTCCCCTGCCAGGGGATTTGGCCTCGTTCTCTTTAGATGCGCGTTTCAAAGACAATTTGCTTTTGGATGCCTTTTTGGGGGATGCTTTCGACTTCTTGTATGGCACTGCCGGATCCTCCATATCGATGCCGAACACATCCGCCACATCTGCTTCGGCAATGACCCGGCCGGTCGTTTTCTTGGCCTTTTGAAGGAGTTTGCGCGTTTTGTCCTTGATCGCTTCAGCGACCAGGTCCTTCATTTCCACATTTCTGAGCTTAAAGAACAGATCTGGTTCATCATCCAACCTGGCCCCGATGCCGTAGAGCGAGGCTGCCACGTGTTTGCACATATAGGCCCAGTCCGGGCAGCTGCAACTGAACCCGATCTCTTTGGGCGATGGGAAAAGCCCTTTTCCCTGGACCATGAACAGCTCGCCCAGTTCTTTGGGGAATTTGCCGGCCAGGAGTTCTTGCAGGGAACCGAGTCTTCCTTCTGAGGCCGCTTTAATATGGTTCCAAATCTTCTTTTCGATCGGCTTGATCTGGATGCAGACAGAATAGGGCCTTGATCGCGTCCCCTGAACCAGGGCGTCAACCTTGCCGGGACCGATCTTTAGATCGAGCACCGCCCCATGCCGGACATAACTCCTGCCTCGTCCGATGCGGTTGCTGTAGTCTGCATACGACTCCAGGTTTTGGTTCCATGACTTGCCCCACCATGTTCGGGCAATGGTTGTGCCTTCAATGCAGATCGGACAGATATTCGTTTTTTTCTTTCTGAGTTCTTGGAGCTTCCTGGCCGCCTTGGCACGTTTTTCCGCTACGCTGACATAAGGCGGATACCCCCAGTACTCCCCCCTGTACCGCATGTTCACCTCCTAACGCGGCATCGCCGCAACCCAAGATATTCCACAGGGTCTATAAATTGCTCCCATAAATTATTTTGTCCCGAATTATTTTGCCAAATCCCTTTCTATCTATAGCCTCAAGCTGAAAAGATCCATCAACTCATCGTTGTTCATCTCGGTGATCCATTTATCCCCGCTCTCGGCAATGACCTCCTGGGACAACCGGGTCTTTTCTTCCAGCATCTTGTCGATCTTTTCTTCGACGGTCCCTCGGGTCAGGAACTTATGCACGATGACATTTTTTTTCTGACCGATGCGGAAGGCCCGGTCCGTTGCCTGGTTTTCCACGGCAGGGTTCCACCACCGGTCAAAATGGACCACATGGCTTGCCTCGGTCAGGTTGAGCCCCACCCCGCCGGCCTTGAGGGACAATACCATAAACGGGACATAGGTTGGACTCTGGAATGCATCAATAATGGCTTTTCGATTTTTGACAGGGACGCTCCCGTGCAGAATAACGCCCTTTCGCTTGAAGATGGTCTCCAGGAAATCGTGAAGCGGGCCTGTCATCTCCTTGAACTGGGTAAATACAAGGACCTTCTCCCGTTTTTCGTATATGGTGTCGCAGATCTCGCGGAGTCTTAAGAATTTGCCGCTGTCGTCTTCCACAAATTCGCCCGTGCCCAGATACTGGTCCGGGTGGTTGCAGATCTGCTTGAATCGCATGAGCGAAGAAAGAATCAGCCCCTTTCGCTGGATCCCATCTGTCTCGCCAATGGATGCCTTTATCTTCTCAACCATATCCTTGTACAGGAGGACCTGCCTTTTGCTGAGCGGGGCATAGGTCTTCATCTCCACCTTTTCGGGGAGATCGGATATGACCGACTTGTCTGTTTTCAGGCGCCGCAATATATACGGACTGACGACTTTTCGCAATCTCGAATAGCCTGACGGGTTGTTCGTCAAACCCTTTGAAAACGTCTTAAATTCCCTGGTGCTCCCGAGCAGTCCCGGGTTCAGAAAGTCAAAGAGGGACCAGAGGTCCGAGAGCCGGTTTTCGATGGGGGTCCCTGTCATGATGATCCTGTTTGCGGATATAAGACCCTTGATGGCCCTGGCCTGTTTGGTCCCCGGATTCTTGATGGCCTGGGCCTCATCCAGGATGATATAGTTCCACGAATAACCTTTCAGCCACTGAAGCCTCTGGGCGAGGGCGTAAGTGGTAATGCAGAGATCCACGCCATCCAGTGATTTTTTATCCTCAGGGCCACTCCCTTTTTTCAAATCCGCCCCCGGGTGTGCGATATAGATATTAAGGTCAGGATAAAATCGCCTGATCTCATGCTCCCAGTTGGCGATAAGGGATGCGGGTATGATGAGGAGGGATGCGCGGTTCGGCTGCTTGGATTTTTTGGCATCGGATTTCAGGATATTCAGGAGCCCCAGGACCTGGACGGTCTTGCCCAGGCCCATATCATCCGCCAGGCAGGCCCCGAATCGGAGTGAATGGAGGAAATAGAGCCAGTTAATCCCCTTTTGCTGATATTGGCGAAGGGTTGCCTTGAACCCTTTATCAGGCGCAACCGAAGGGATGAGGGAAGGATTGATCAGTTTTTCAACGACTGACCGCAGCCATTCGCCGTTCGACACGCTGTGGTCGATCCGGCCGGGATCCATATCCAGGAACTTTTCGGGCATGAGCTGCATCTGAAGCGCGTCTCTCAGGCTGATCCCTTTCCTTTCCATAAGCTCTTTTGCCTTTTCATAGGCATCCAGCGTCTGTTTGAGCCGCTCCTGATCCACGGCCACCCACTTGTTCTTGATAAAGGCCAGGCCTTCGGATTCATCCAAAAGCCTTCTGGCCTCCTCCTCGGAGATCTCCATATCCCCGACAAAAAGTCTCGGGTTGAAACTGAGCAGCGCATCCATGCCCACAAAAGAGGGCTGCTTATCGCCCACGCTGAAGTTCAGGGAGACCCGGCCTCGGTTCCCCTTCCACCAGTTGGGGATCCGGCACAGGATGCCCGATGCTTCATAGATCGGGATCTCCTTTAAGAACGAGAAGGCATCCCCGGAGGTCCAGGCCATGGGATGGAAGATCTCCCCTGTCTCCAGGAGTTCCGTCATCAGGGGACTTTGATCTGCGGCCTTATGAACGGTGGCAAGGAGTTCCAACAGCTTTTGAGAGTCATCCCCATACTCCTGCAGGGCGTGCTTCAGGGGAAGATGTCTCGACTTTCCCTGCCGGTTCAGGCTGGTGCTATAGGTTGCCATAAAGGCGAACGGGTAGACGTCATCCCTGTTTTCGACCAGGTGGAAAAATACCCGTCCCACGAGTTGGGCATTGGGGCTGTAGGTCCTGACAAACTCTTCTACGGATCCCTTGTATGACCGGATGGCATGGCCAAATGCCCTGTGCAGCACTTGCCACGCGTTTTCAAGAAGATCGGCATCGATGTATTCCGAACCGATCATCATCGGGATCCGGTCCAGATAAAGCTGTCGTTCATCTGCGGAGAGCGGGAGCGATATCTTGTGACGCAGGGTTTCGAGATTCGGGGTCTGGATCAGTTTCCCTGCAAACGCACCGGCAAAGCCGCGCCAGTAATCGAGGGATGGAGAGAGGGGGACCTGTTGATCTGAAAAGCCCAGCATAAAAAGCCAGGAATCATCTTTGGACGTGAAACGCTTCCAAATATCGTCCTGGATCAATCGGCTGCTTTGGCCAATCACATCCGCCGCATCTGTCCATTCCAGTTGCAGGGACCGATTCGGCATCACCACCACATTCAGTTCCTGATGTGTCACTTCCTGCATGCGATCACCCAACTCATGATTCAGTAAAGGTAGTGGGGTCGGCGTCGTCTGCCGCGTGACGGGTCGGGGCACCTTCACCATGGCGCAAAAGGTTGCGCGGTTGCGATCCAGTGCGATCCGATACGTCTCCCTGTATTGCTTGGGTCGCAGGCCTTTGCGTCCCGTCCAATTCCTGAAAATCAGCCAGACCATACCCCAAATGCCGTTGTCGATCAATCCCATTTAACCCCGGTTGGCCCGGGACCGAAGAACCATGCCCCACTTCCTTTTTCCATCCTGTAAAACCTGGTGCGCCCCTCTTGACAGTCTTTGATTTCAGATTAGTTTAATCTCACGTGTGAGTCTCGATCAGGGGATATCCCTGGGATTTCGAGAATGAGGGATCAACGTCGTAACTAAAGGATTTCAAGGCAGTTTTTCCATGCGTGTGGTTTTTTGATGCAGCATCACCAACCATTCACGAAAGGAGGTAAGGAATATGAAAATCAAGCTGTGGGACAGGATAGAAAGGGGAATGGAAGAGGGTTTTGATGCCGCGCTGTCGGCTGTTCATGTGATTACGGAAAAGGCCGGCGAGGGAATCGAGCTGACCCGTCTGAGACGAGAAAAGGCCAGGCTGGAAACTCAGGTGACCCGGCAATTGGCCGAACTGGGAAATGCTGTCTATGACAAAATATCCGTGGAAAGGCTGGACGATGTCGCCGAAAAGCTGGGTGTGAAAGCTGTCATGATGGAGATTTCAGAGAATGAGGCCCGCATGATAGATATCGACCGGAGCCTCAATAAAGAACTGAAAGGCAAGAAAGACCCAGGCACCGACGAAGACGTGGACGCCCCTGAACCATCTGAAACCGAGGGCCTCAAGACGGATTAGCCATAGCCACTCTCCCCACTTGGGCGCCCGCGTAATTCACAGGCCCCTCCTCCCTGATCACGGGGGGAGGGGTTTTGCGTCAGGGCTGATGGTGTCGAGCGATCCCTTCTCCCATTTCTCTCCTCTATTTTTCCCGATCAGCAACGTTTGTGAATGCTTCTTTAGGAGACATTCGACCAGGTGATGTATTGATCATAGAATGCGCTTTTTCTGACCGACAACTCGAACATATGGGGCGTCTTCTCTTCCCTCTGAATATCCACAAAACCGAAGTACTCGCAGAATCGCACCAGAAAACGGAGCGAAAAACAGCTGCGGACCTGCTCCCTGGGAGTCCAGAAAGGTGTTGCCGTAACCTCATCCAGAACAGCCGGAAAGGCCCGGATAAAATAATCCCCCAGTTGTTCTGCCGGGATAAACCGGCGCGCCTTTTGATGCAACAGGCATAATGAGAACACAGCCCCGCCCTGGACGATCCAGAACGAGGCATACCGATCCTGGAATCCCCAGTTGAAACGACGAACGAACTCGTTCATCAGTGTGAAAAAATGAGGCGCAGAAAAGCCTTTTTCGATCACCTTTGTCCCTTTGGCTGTCAGGCTGTAACGGTTGTTCGCCTTTTTCAACCATCCGCAGAGTTTGAGGATATGCCGCAAGCTGTTCACGGACACGGCGTCTTGTTCAGAGCGGATAGGGTGAGGAAATGAATGAGATCGCGCGTTGAATGCCTCATAGAGCGCCCGCGCAAATGCAAGGGGAAGATTGCCCTTGGCAGTGGCCTTGAGAGGCTCTTTCTCTTTCAACCGACTCAAAAAAAGGAGGGTGTTCTTCACCACTGGAATCTCGTGAAAGGCCGCCGGCTCCAAGACATGGTTGAATCGGACCATGTCATCCAGGCTCTCCAGGGGGGCATGGAGCATCCGGTGCATCTGCTCTGAGGAGAGACCCAGGAAATCCATCTGGGGAACCGAGGCCTTTCTCTCCATGAAACGCCCAAGGAACTCATTTGCTTCTTCAAGGGAACCAAATTTTCGGTCGCCCAATTGCTCACCGATTTCTTCCATCAGACGATCGACCATGCCCTTTTCACCCTCCTGAGCCTCCTTTGCCAGACAACAGTCCTTGTACTTCTTCCCCGAACCGCAGGGGCAGGGGTCGTTTCTACCGATCTTTGTCATGACACCCCCCTTCTCTTCTTTAAAATTTCGGGAGACCTCCCGCTCATCTTACTGTCTGCCTCTTCCACCTGTTTCGTGCCCTTTTCTCAAAAGAATCTGGAGACTTGAGGGGCTTGTCACCCGCAATATCCTCAAATCCACCGATGAAGCTGTGTTTTCGGGAGTGGTCCTTTCGCACTCTCTCAACGACGCATAGCCATGTCTCGTCGCATCCCGCCTTTTTGTAGAGCTTTTTGGCATTCCGAAAATATTCCATTGCATAAGGGTAATATTTGCTCTTCCCATTCTGGATAATCCGCATTCCCAGGGCAGTGTAAATCTTGGCGGCAGCGCGGCTGTGCTTGCTTGACAGGCTTTTTGCGGCCTGCTCAGTGGTATAATGGCTTATTTCTTCCAATTCACGGTCTTCGACGTCAAGGATATGCCTTGAAAGCACTTCCCAGTCCTTTGCTGTCGTACAGATATCAATGAATGCAGACAAAGAGGCCTTCTTTGCATTTTCCATCGCCTTCTGATGCCAATGGGGGAAGTCTTTCTTGGAGGCGTATTTCTTCAGTTGGTCGTAGCCCTCTTTCGATGGGTACTGGATGAATTCTTCCCAGGCGCTCTCAAGGGCATTCCCTCTCCGTCCTAGTTTGTTGAGCAATTCCATCCTGATAGCAGTCAGTGCATAGCTGGATTGGTTCGGCCATTTCCGTGCCTTTTGAAGCTTCAATCCCTTTTCAGCCCAAACCAGCGCGTCTGCATACTGTCTTTTTGCCTTGTACAGTGAAGCGATATGCTCGCAATCCTTCGGTGTAACTCCTACCCTCTCGCAAAGCGACACGTAGGCCTTGACATCCCTTTCCCCCACATAAATGTCTTTGAGCTTGTCCGCACTCCGATAGACATCTGCAGGATAGTCATAAATGAATCGGGGCTTTTCGGAATCGAAAGGGGCGAAGGCTTCATTGAAGCGATCCTCAAAATGCTGTCTAAATAAGCGGAGAGCTGGCCTGTTAAGAGCCCGTGCGACTTTTTTCTCGATGTCATAGCAAAAGCCGTAGTCGTCATTCTCCATCCATCCGAGGATCTCTTGGACCGTTTCCTCTGCCGCACCTCCTGCCTGTTGCCTTGTTTTGATCCAGGCCAAAAACAAATCCTCAAAAAACATTCCCAAACGACCACTTGAATCGTCAATTTCTTCCGCCTTGTCATAACACCCGGATAAAAACAGCTCATAGAGGTGCACCGCCCGATCGGTTTCGCCAGACCCTCCCAGTTTATCGATTTCCCCTTTTATCTCTTCCAGGTCCTGTACAAACTCCCAGGAATCATTGTAGGAAATGAACCGGCCAAGGTCTAAAGCCCGCTCCATCTGATCAATCAGGGGATCTTTCCATTTCTTGGATCTTTTTGTCTTCATCGAGTGTGATTTTCCTGTTTAAAAAATGGGTCCATCCTCGGTTTGCCCTTCCTCCCCTTTTCATGTCCAAAGCGTTCCCCGATACAAATAACGTGTCCACGAAACCAAAAAATTTGGACACGTTTTATCGACATGTCCACAACATGGACACGTTATCTTGACAGAATCTCAAATAATCCCCGATTCAGATACAGATTTTCCCTTCCCACTTTCTGCCTTTCAAGAATGCCAATATTTTCAAGTTCATTGAGATAATCAGCCGCTGTCTTTCTCTCAGCGATGCCCTCATCCATCAAACGTTCTCCTTAGTATGGGGCTGGGGGAAATGAAGTTTAGAGAGATCCTTGGGATAGACCGGCCATCACAGACATCCTCATCGAACAGAATCTTTTGAAGCCGTTGATCTTGAACCGAGTGAGGGCTCGACATCGTTTTGGGACATGCTCCGACAGATAGTCAGAAGCCAACAATTATCAAACATCTGTCGGATTTGTGGATGTGTGGGGGTTATTCATATAACCTATCCACGTTAGCTGCGAATTGAATGGGGAGCTTTAGTGCAGAGGAACGGTTTTCTTTTCAAATTCTTCGAAGTTCATTCCCAGAGAATTCGCCAACCAAATAACCCGCAACAAAGCGTATTGATCGATACATTCATCTACCTTGGGGTCCCCATCCAGAACCAGAGTCAGTTTTACAATGATTGCCTCGGCTTCTTTGTTTGGTGTTGCCTCAAGTTGCATTGGGCCATCCAGAACAATTTCTTCTGCTTTTTGGGCATTAAAAATATCTTGGCCCACATCTCTTACCAATTTTGGAGCGTCAATCCCTAATTCTCGTGCACGATTTGACAATTGGTGCTCGATATCATCCAAGCTTTCGTTGTCAGAGATTTTTTTGGGGCCCGAAATTTCTACATACAGTTTCTCTTTCCGCTCCGTTGCAATGAAGCTAAACGCGGAGCTTGACGCAAGGTTTTTAAGATAGAACTCAATCTTTTCTGTACCTGATAGTTTAGCGGTATAATGCCCTCTTTCACGCTTCATGAGCTTTGCCTATTAAATCCCTAATAGTAGTATTATTCGTTCTCAAATATTGCACTATGCCTTTGTGGATTTCATTGAAGACATCAGGGTTGACGAACCAAGCCGTGCCAATACCAACTGCCGTTGCCCCTGCCATTACATATTCAAGAACATCTCGCCACGTTGAAATCCCTCCAATTCCAATTATCGGCACATCTCCCCTGCTACATTCTGGGATCTTATCGAAACATTCATATACCATAAATACACCGACGGGTTTTATGGCTGGGCCAGAAAGACCGCCCGACCTGCTTCCAAGATACGGTTTCCCTGTGGTAATATCTATAGCCATAGCACGAAGTGTATTAATCATTGAAAGTGCATCAGACCCTCCTTCAATGGCAGCCCGCGCTGGCAAGGTAATATCTGTAATATTTGGAGTGAGTTTAGTTATCAACATAATTCGACTGTCAATATTCTTTTTAACAGCTCTAACGATGCGTTCAACTTGCTTTGGATCGATGCCGAACGATACTCCACCCTTTTTAATGTTCGGGCATGATACGTTGATTTCGATTCCGTTGATTAACTGGCTCAAATCATTCTCGCTCAGATAGGATGCGAGTCTGCCAAATTCTTCTATCGAATTCGCTGCAATGTTGACGATAATTGGCAAATCAGCATTGAGAAACTCAGGGAGTTCTTTCTTTACAAAAACTTGCACGCCGTTGTTCTGCAAACCGATCGAGTTTATGATACCTGTGCGAGTTTCAACAATCCTGAATTCAGGATTTCCCTCTCTTGGTTCAAGCGTAACTCCCTTTGTCACAAATGCCCCAAGAGATGATAATATTTCGGAGCTCTTTCTCAATACCGCCGTTCCATCCCCATGTCCGGATGTGCCTGAGGCAGTCATTAAAGGGCTTTTCAGTTTTAGATTTTTAATCTGAACACAAAGTGATTTCATAACTTTTCCCATACAATATCCTGAGAATCGAAAAGCGGTCCTTCCGTACAAACTCGTGAATATCGTTCCGCTCCATTTTTCTTGGTTCGACAGACGCAAGACATGCATACACCGATCCCACAACCCATTCTTTTCTCCAGGAGAACTTTCATCTGTATATTGGCTATGGAGGTAATTTTTGCTAAGGCCCTCAGCATGGGCTTAGGACCACAAGTAAGCACCAATATCCCATTGTAGCTGTCCAATTTTTCGAGAAAAGCCTTATATTGTCCGCTAACGAAGCCCGTAAAGTAGTTTTGCTTGGGCAACCCAATGTCTGTCTCACTGTCATTTATGGTTTTTTCGAATGATATGTGGATGTCATTTTCACTAAGCCCAATACTTTTTAAATTATCGATGTACACATAAGCCCTGCTCGGATCATCTTCTCCAAAAGTTTCTGCCAAAGGCGCCTTAAACAGTAATGACCCTATGGTATCGATTCCTATGAAGGCCTTGATCCTGAATGAATAATACCTTAAAGCCTGTCCAAAGAACATGAGCGGAGCCATCCCGACACCACCGCCAATAAGATGAACCTCTTGAATACCATCCGATAGCCATTTGGCTAAATTCGGTCTTTTACCCAGTGGCCCTAGGGTCCGAAACCTATGCCCCTTTTTCATCTTTTTAAGTTCATTCGTACCCGTGCCATTTTCGGTTACCTTGTAAAAGATTTCAAATTTGTGTGGAAAAACAGTATGTGTTATAGATGCAAGCGTGCGAGACAGATAAATATTCTTTAGGTAACCCAATTCAAAATGCCTGTAATAAGCCCTGTGAATACTGAAGGGCCTTTTAAGAAATGATTTAGATTCTAGGAGCGTGTTACGAATTGGAGGATAGCTTCCTGGAGTAGGTAAAGTGGTAAAAGACTGGCCCATACTATCCTGCCGTCTTTTTTCATATGACAATGTGTCAATCATTAGAAATTGGCCAGGTACAACATATTCAAGCTGGGGTGCCTCGAATCGCAGCATAAAATGTTTGGGATCACCGTCACCACCCACAGGAAAATTCTCTATGACTTTCGCATTAAAGTGCTCAATTTTTTTTTGAGATCTGAAGTCGGAATCGGCCCGTGGCGATATCGTACTTAGGTGACCAAAACGGCTTTTATTGATATTCCTAGCCTTTTTAAGCAGTTCGTTGAATTCGATGAAAAATCCCCTTGGCCAGTTATCTGACTGGTCATCCTTTCTACATCGCAGTATCTGATCGTGAGTTCGGACTATCAAATAACAGATAGTTTGAAATTTATCCTTATCCTTATCTAAAACTCGTTTAGCAAGGTGTTTCAGCGCATCAAGATCTGACTGCCTATGGAAGCAAAATAGAATCCGATTGCCTTCCGCATTTTCGGAAACAAAGTCAGCCCCCTTAGCCAGGCCTTTCGGCATCGGAAGAGATCCTATTTGTTCATAGCCTTGTAGATTAGATTGATCAAATTCACTGATATTGGCTGAAACAATACTGAAACCATCCTGTGACAATATTGGCTTGATGAGAGCAAACGCTAATCTGTTATAGGCTTTTCGGTTCATCTGTTCATCTGATGCCCATAACCTGATGGAGGACGAATCAACATTTCTTAATGGTATTCTCAAATGATGTTTAACAAGATTGACTGCCAGATCTACAATACCTTCAGGATTTGACACATCAGGGCGCAACAAGAACGCAGCCACCCTGACAAAAAATGCCATTTCGTTCGAGTCCTCCTCCGAAAGCCCGTAATCGTTATCTTTGTGGCTTGTAGTTGCCCTGCCAAGAACAAGATAGAGATCGGTTGAAGGCTTCTTGCCTCTTTTCTGGGAGTTGTCCCAAAGAATGGGTATCTTATTTCGAATTTCATAGCCAGCATTTGATATGATTTCGTTTAAGAATTCCCAGGCCATCGCATTTTTTGAACCATAAGCCAAAGTAACTGGACATCTAGAAGTTGTGTTTTCTTTAATGCGCATTAGAAGACTCATAAGTTTTTCTGAATTCTCTTTAATCGAAATAGTGCCCGGATGCCAGCCGGAATTGATGTCAGAAGCCGCGCCCAACCAAGACCCCCAAAACTCTGAGAATCCTATGTAGTCAATATCGTCATTGTATGGGGGATCTAGAAGAACGTGATGAACCTCCAAATTCTTGGGGAATGAAAACCTAGAAAAACTTTCTTCAAAAATGAATGCGTGGTCATCTGAACTTTCAAATTTATCCATTGAATCTGATATTCGCACAAACTGACAAATCGGATTCACGTTTTCTTTTGCTTTTAGTACCGTTTTGAAACGATTTGCGAAAGCTTGCCATACGTTCTTTTCCTGCCTAATTGAAGGCAAGTAAAATCTTAGAGCGGTCCACCCGCGTGAGGACGAAGGCCATTTGTCCGAAACCATTTGCATTGAGCTGCAACTGTAAAGCATGGCAGTAAATACATATTTCAATACATCTTTACATGTGGCCGAAGGGGTCTGTTCAATAGCATGCCATAATTTGGATAATGAAGTTAGATTGCGCCCTGTAAAAAGCTCGTGGAAAAACTCAACCTTTGTTTTTCTTTGAGAGCGGATACGGGTTTTGGGGCACCAGCGCCTTGGCTGCGTAGCTGAGAGTTTCAGTTGCCTGCCAATTTCAGTTCTTGACAACTCTCGCAGATCCCTTAAGCCACAATAGTTGCATGTGATCTTTATAGCCTCGGGTATCGCCTCCCCGTTTTGGATAATCCACTTCAGATAATCGAAAGGGATTTCTTTTCCGCATTTTGGACAGGAAATGGTATAATTTTTAAGTATGGAACCGGCAACATCTTTCCGGACTATTTCAAAGGATTCTCTCAGCGCGAAAAGACTTACTGGCTGAATAAGCACTTTCGACAGGAACACAGCCATGGGATTTAAATCACTTGCTATCACCCTTGCCCCCTTACTAAGTGCCGTGACGATTGATGTTCCACCTCCACAAAATGGATCAAGGAAAATGTCACCGGGTCCCAAACCTTCTAAGATTCTGGAGAGGCCAGTGATAGGTTTACGGCCCCAGTACAAATGAGAACGAGAGATACTTTTAAATAGTCTTCTTTCTTGATCCAAGAGCATCGCTTAACAAAGACCTATTCATCATCAAATTTAGTAAAGTAAACAAATACAACTATCATTGGAATAAGTTAAATATTATTGGTTGCATTTGGTTAAGTGATCGGATAGCCTCTGGCGATACTTGTGGCTACAGGATGATAGATGTGCCGCGTCCAATAGCAAATGGGTAGCAACAATAGACAATAATATCAATATATTGATCAATCCTGAAACCAGAAATACCGCTTCTATCACATTAAAGGAACAAAGCCCTATTGTCAATGGACGGATCTCGCTTTAGGGGAATTGCTACAAACATTTACGCTTCTAAGAAATCTTGCTATTCTAATTAAAACAGCAGGTTTCAACCCATTCCATGCACCCCAGCTTTTGGTAAAAATGGTGAATGTATGCGGCGATTGAGTTCTTGCAATGTTCGGACAATCTGGAACACGGAGGTGTGAATATATGGCTTTCGGGCATGCTTTAATAATCTTGGATACAAAGACTTCTCAACATGCCAAGGGAGCATAGCCGCATCCAGTCCGTGGAGCGCCAGCGTCTGCAAGGTCTCCAGCCCTTCGAAAATGCTGCTCTTACCGGAGCCGTTATTCCCGATAAATACTGTCAGAGGGGTAAACATTATTGTCTTGCTGTCTTGAACGGCCTTGAAATTTTTCAATCTGAAAGAGAACAGGGAGAGCTTGCCTTTCATGTTAAGACTCCTCTTGCTAAGGCCTTATAGAAACTGAGCACGGCAACACGGAAAAGGTCCGCCGCTTTTTGCATTCTCGTTTTCAACAGGTCCTGGTCGGTCTCCGATATGCGGTGCTTCAACGCAGTCCCGGCTTTCGCCGGGAGATCGCCTATTCGACACAACCGCCGATAGCACGCCCGAAATGCTTCAACGTAGTCCCGGCTTTCGCCGGGAGATCGCCCGGGTTTCGAGATCAACATGCCCGAGATTAGCAAGCTTCAACGTAGTCCCGGCTTTCGCCGGGAGATCGCCCGGGTTTCGAGATCAACATGCCCGAGATTAGCAAGCTTCAACGTAGTCCCGGCTTTCGCCGGGAGATCGCCTGCACACGTATAACATATTGTGGACACAGGCTTTTTAGGTTGCTTTCCGCGAACCCTTGAATTTTTGCCTCCTGCAAACGGGTTGCGATTGCCGTGTTGACCCTAACCCTTTTATATCCCATAGTATTTCCCTCGCGCGAACCTCCCTGGGTTTTCGTGTGAGCTTACCGTTCGCGCAGGGGCGGCAGCAACATCCCATATTTCCCGCTCGATCCATACCTGGAGGACCACACCTCCGTCATCCCCGGCCTGTATGGAAGCCGATCCACGGGCAATGCCCTCAAAAGTATTACCTCCTGAAGGGAAAGAAATGCCTCCCAGATGGGCCACACGTAAGCCGCCTCAGGGTGCCTTCTCCATCCGGTGGTCTTGGCTATGTTGGCGGCAACCGGGACCACCGGGTGGAGGGGGATGGCCTCGAAGGCGAGCCAGATCAGGCCAGGCTTGCCTGGAGGCGCGGTCTTGGTGGGGGCCTTGGGTTCGTGTGCGTGCGAGCGGACGGCTATGGGGTCGAGCCCAAACGAGGTCTGGTTTTCGTAAGCCCCTCCCAACAACGCACAATGGAAATGGTCAGGCGTAACCCTTTCAGCCAGCCCTCGAAGATCCCGTAGCAGCTTCTGCTGACCGGAGGTCATATCCAGTCGTGTGACCACCACAGAGCCCTGTCGCACGATGGCATCGGTTGCCCAGCCTGCCATAAAGCCAAGGGCGCGTTGGTCTTCCCTCATCTCGGCACACGCATTTCGATAGGACTCGGGAGGAACCCCTCTGAGCGAGTCTGTCCAGGTGAACTCTGGAGATTGGCTGCGACCTGCCATGTTGTGGGTGATCTCTGAGATGGCCGTATCCGGATCGATTCCGTCCACAACCGCGTGCCCGTCGCGCCATGCCAGCCGCACATCCAGTTGGCAGTCGCGTGCCAGCACGCGAAGCATCCCGAGTGCTGCCAGAAATCCTATGGGCGACGCGGCGCTCATACCGGGCAGGTCATGCATCCGTCTTCTCCTGCTCAAGAATCGACTGGCGAATATCCGATGCCCTCAGGAGCAGCTCCATCCCAGCCAGGCCCCAGGGACCCCACTCATCCAGCAAGATTGCAAACGCCTGCGCCCATGGGCTTCCAAGGAAGATCTGATCGGTCCCCGGGGCCTCCGTATCGGCGCATGCGGGGAACCAGGGCCGCCCGTATCCGTGATGCGTACCGATGAGGTAGCGAACGATCTGGTCCGGTTCAAAGGCGTAGGCCAGTGAAGCCAGCTCGTGACGGAATCCGGCGGGCAGGTCCGACCGGGCATAGGCGGCCCGGATCTGCGAGAGTTTCCGGAGCCCCGATTTTGCCAAGATGGGTCCGCTGGCTGCTGCCAACGGGGTCCCGTGAAGCATGGCCTGAAAGCGGGGCTCTGCTTTTCCGAGGTCGTGCTTGCTTGCAGCAAGCGATATGCGGCCTTTTTCCGGGTGGCCGACGGCTAATGTCAGAGCCTGGTCCGTCACACCTTTCAGGTGACGATCCAGTTCTACGGCTACGCCGCTGCTTAATACGGCTTCCACCTCATCCATGACACGGCCTCTCAGCACCACGCCGGCCGGATGTGGTTCGATCTCGAATCCCCCGTGAAAGGCTGTGATCAAAGGGTGATCGACCTCCAGAAGGAAAGCACGCAGGGCAGACTGGGCAAGCTGGACCCGTTCCTGGTCAATACCCATTTCCGGATCCATTTCCGTCTCGGCTGAAAACAGCTCAGTTACTGCCTCCTGTACGGGCGCTTCATGGGGTCCCATCCAGCTTGTCAGCCCCGGCACCAGGCGGACAATGTGGGCGCCTCCTCGTTCCAACGAACAGAAATCAGCGATATCCTCCACCGGGGCGTTGCTGTTTGGGGCCCATCCATATGGATCGCAACCGCCATAGGCGGCGGGGACCACCAGGGTGTCGCCCGGACGGATATCGCGGGGGAAGATGACGCGGCAATCGTCAGGCCCGCGCCAGCAAAGGACAGGTTTGCCGGATGCGCCTGCGCCTGAAGGCCTTCCCGCCATGCCCTCGAGATCCGTTACGTCCTGGGCGCGACCCCCTTCCAGCCACGATCGAGCAGCATACACGGGGATTTCAAGGGCCTCCCGCGTGAGGGGGGGACGCAGCCTCACCGCCTCCTCCCATCCCACAGAATTGGCGGCGGGCAAATCCAACCGCCAGACAATGGACACATCAGGGGCTCCGCTTCCAGCACCATGAAGCCAGGGGGAGACATTGATTTCAGGGGCTTCAGGGCCGGTTTGCGCCAAAAGGCTGATGTGGCTCGGAAGCAGGGTCGGTCCATGTTTAAACGGTCTAACCGGCGGTCTTCGCTGTTCGAACATCTCTGCCATGGCCGCCTACCCCAAAATCAACGCAACCGTCACGCGATACCGCTTCCAGCCATTCCCAGGCCTCTTGGATAGCTGTGCCGTACACAGGATCGGGCATGGGTTGGCCGTTTTTGTCGAGTTTGGGTTTGCGGTAAAGGATCACCCCCTGTGTATTCGCAATCTCCCCGAACCGGTCGAGCCGACCGAAGCGCTGGCGAAGGGAGTCCAGGGGAGCTGCCTCCGTGATAAGGGCATCGAAATCGATATCCGCGCCCACTTCAACGGTCTGAGTGGCGACAATAAACAGGACCGGCCCTTCAATTCGGGTCCTCCCTGCACGGATCTCAGGCAGGAGACGCTCCATCAGTCCATCACGATCATGGGGACGCACCCGGCCGGTGAGGAGTTCGGCCCTGTGCTTTCGTTTGACCAGGGCCTGACGGATACTCCGGGCAGTGGCGACCCGGTTGACAATGATTCCAATTACCCTGACGGATTCTGACAGCTTTTCCCCTGCAGAGACGACCAGTTCCACAAAATCGCGCTCGCCCCCGTCCGCCGTAGCGAGTTGTGCTTTTTTTGAGGCCCAAAGCCGGCGGTGAAGGACCGAATGTAATTCGTCAGCAGGGGATAGCCTGACTTTGGACGGAGTCAAGCAAAACCGCGTCACGCTCCTTTCCATCGATCCAGGCAGGGCGAAAGATGTGCTGGCCCTGGTCGTAGGTCGGCGGATAAACGAGTCCATCCACATTGGCCGGTTTGAGGTTCACCACGAGACGAAGGGCGGAGGCATCTGCCACCGCTGACAATATTTGAGCGTATAATTCAGACATGGGCACTCTCTCCTAATTTCTTGCCGTCTATGAAAATGGTTTCTCCCCTATGCTACACCTATATCAAGGTCACATACCTTTTACAGCATATCCTATCATGCAACCCCGTCACAGCCGCAAATACAACCGGTGCCTCTTGCCGATTTCTGAAGATGCATTGTTTCCTTTCACTATTTGTCGGGCACCAACCCGACCCCGTTTGTGATTGTCATGGATGCCGCTTGTGATGAGTGACATTTTGGCCTTGCTCCTCAAAAGTTTAGGGCAAATATTTTGAATGCTGGCGCCTCTCTAAGATTCCAAAATGGAACCATATATAGTTTGCCCCCGCTTACTCCACCGTTGGCCTGGCGGTCCGGGATACTGCCACAATGGCCTCAAGTTTTTCTCTTACCTCGGGATCGATTTTCTCTTTCGGGACAAACCGGGCCAGTTCATGGAAATTCTTCTTGTCCATCACATTGTAGTGACCGAGTTTCTTGAAGAATTCCCTGAAAACTGACTTGAGAAAATAATCACTGACTTTTGTGTTTCCGTCCCAGGGTGAGACGTCTTGGATCTTCTCCAATGCCTGGGAGACCTCAATAATGGCTTCTTTCATGGCTTTTCTGCGAGGTTCGGCATGGGCTGACTCGAAGAGCGGCCCGGGGAGGCTTTCCCTGCCGCTGGCTACAGCATAGGCTTCAAGGACCTCTGGATAGCAGAGATAGTTTTCGATCTCCCGCTTGCTCCACATATGAAATTCGGCCCCGATATCCTCTGAAGGATGTCGATCCAGTCTGTCAAAAACTGCAATCCCTTTCAGATGGGGGACCGCTTCCTTGAGCCCGAAAAAATGCTTTCTCACTTCAGACGGCTGATTCGTCACATAATGCACAAATGGCCTCTGAAGAGCATCCATGGCCTCCCGATGTTCCAAAATCCGTGCAAATTCCTGCAAAATGGCCAGGTCCGTTGAACCCTCCAGATAAAGGACCCACCCCGTTTGCTCTGCCTGATAATAATGTTCGAACCCGATATCCTTTAGTGCCTTCAAGGCCTGGCTCCCTCGGTCATTGATACGATGGGGTTTTCCAACAAAGGCAACCACCACATCGCGATCTGCGGCCTCATTGAGCAAGATCTCGGAATGGCTCCCGATGATAATCTGGTTGTCGTTTTCCCGAGCGACGTCCGTCAGGAGCTGATAAATCTGCCTTTGCCTGAGTATTTCCAAGTGTGCGTCAGGTTCGTCTAACAAAAGCACAGACCCGGGATGGGCATACATATAGGCCAAAAGAAGGAGGGTTTGTTGAAGACCCCTGCCAGATGAAGAAAGATCCAGCTTGATGTCATGTTCGGTATATGCCATGACGATTTCGCCCCGTTCGGTGACATACTGCGGCACCTCCAATTTTGAACCGAATAAATTCAGGATATAGTCCGAAAGTCTTTTCCAGAGTTTTTCATCGCCTTCGTAAATCCTGTGACATAGATTGCGTAGGACTTCGGCTGTCCGTCCCTCTCCGACACGGACATTGATGGCTCCCGGATCCAGCCTGGTTTCGTTCGCCGCCAACCCTGACATGGGAGGAAGAAATGCAAATTGAACATTATTGGCCTCTTCAGGGATGGGCATTCGTTGAGGATTCTCTTCGTCGGACAGGCGAAGCGGCCGGCAGTAGAGTGATTCCTCATTCGCATAGTAGAATTCAAGGCCGCACTCCCATGTGGTATCAGCGGTGATGCCTTCCACAATGACATCAATGAATAGATGCTTGGTTTCTTGTTTCCCCGAAATCTTTTTAACATCCCTAACGCTGAGCCCACGCCAGAGGAGTTTTGCATTGGGAACGGGCACGGCGATCAAGTCTTTCCGGTTGATGGTTACGCCCGGTCGTTTCTCTGGGGAGGTTCTCCCCCTTCTCTTTTCATTCCAGCGCTTAAGCCCGATATCCCAAAAAGCCAGGGCTTGAAGGGCGGTAGTTTTGCCCGAATTATTGGGGCCGATAAAGACAACCGGGCTGCCCAGTTCTATTTCCGCTTGATCGAACTTCTTGAAATTCCGGATGGTCAGTTTTGTCAACATAATCTCATCCTCTCACACGCCTCGTCCGTCTCGATTTTCCCATTGATTCCAAATGTTCCACAGAGCTACTCTTTGATTTTTCAATTCCTCAACCCCTCTTTCTTCTGCCATAGGCGGCACGGCCTTCCTTTGCCTCAAACCCGATCTTCCTTTGTGGTTTCTCAAGGGGCGTCATCAAGGCGCGGATTGCGTCAAAGACGACCTTGAACTGCTCATCGTATTTTGTCTCTAAAGCCATTAGCTTACGTTCGAGGTCTTTGTGCACGGCGAGCATTTGTCTCAACTGAACGAATGGTTCACATAATCTGAATATTGACCTGGACTGCCCGCTTGCTTCTCAATACACTGGAGAGCATTGCGACACCTTGTTCCGTAAAAGCGTAGGGATTCGCCCTGCGAGAACCACCCCAACTTGAAATCACAATTTGTGATTTCAAGTTCTGGAACTCGTCATCTGTCAGCTGAAACATGAAATCCCCTGGGAATCTTTTGATATTTCGTTTTACCGCCTGAACCAAGACACGTGGTTCAATCTCGTACAGCTCTGCCAGATGAGGGCTCAGCATGACCTTCTGACCGCGCATAAAGAAGATAATACTTTCAATTTGATCAACTGCAAGAGGCGTTTTCTCATTCATAATCATATCCTGTTTTCAAACCGCTGGGTATTCTCCGCCTAGTGGCTTTTCGGATATTGCAGCATCCTCCTAACGACCTTCGGGCTATCCGGTGCACCTAAAAACGTGGCGACTCTCTGCTCAGTGAAGGTGTAGGGAAGTTATGCGGTGTGATACTTTTTGACCTCCTCGTCCAGTCTGTCACCAAGCTTGTCTTCTTCAACATCCAGATCATAGTCCATTTGAAGTCCAAGCCAAAACTGTGGTGACATCTCAAAGTAATGGGCCAGCCGAAGTGCGGTGTCAGCCGTTATTCTCCTTTTTCCATGGATGATTTCATTGATCCGCCGAGGAGGTACACCGATATCCGAGGCGATCTTGTTCTGGCTTAGCTGCATGGGTCTTAAAAACTCCTCAAACAGGATTTCTCCCGGGTGTATGGGCTCCATTTTTTTCATTCTTACAGTCTCCCAAGGCGGCCTAACGGCCGCAACCAAATAGTGTAGAAAAATATGGCGTTCATCCATTAAAGTGGTAGTTGCCAAACAGCCACTAAGGAGGGAACGCCATGAGAAAGTTTATCCAGAAGCATACAGGAAAAATCACGG
>JAIPDI010000052.1 GCA_021737785.1 Deltaproteobacteria bacterium | reverse complement strand
GCTCGCGCGTTCGCTCGGCGGGGCTTCGACCCTTTGGATTACTCCGCGGGCCGCCCGCTCCGCTACCTGCTGAACGAGCAATTAACAGGGTAACCTCCTTTCAGGTTACAAGATCAGCCAGGCTTAGCCTGGCGCACCAGAGGCACAGAGCCACGGAGATTGAATTAAAAACTGTTTTGGTGTAATTCTGCCTTGTGAAATCCGCTGCTTTGTGTGGTTGAATTATCAATTAATGCCGGTGATGCTTTTATACTGGTGATATCCTGTATTGCAGAAAATTTCTTGTATTGTCTGTCACAATGTCTTTTTTCTCCGTGGCTCTGTGGCTCTGTGTGAGATACTTTTTGCCGCCTTAGTCGGGAACGGCAAAGACCACCGCTCCGTAGCCCACCACCCAGCGGCCCCGGCTCTCGGGGAAATCATCGCCGCTGTTCCGGTAGAACAGGACCTTGCCCTCCTCGCATCCCTTCTGTTTTGCAAATCGCATCGCCGCAAGGACCGGCCCTATCCCGCAGAATATCTGTTTCGAATAGCCCCAGCCCTTCCGGATCCCCGCCTCATCCATGATCTTCACCATCTCCAGGGTGTGCTTGTCCGTACGGGTCACAAGGCCGTAATCCGCGTCATGCAGCATGTCGGTGCTGGCAATCACCAGGATCCTTTTCTTTTGGGAAAGGGCCTCCAGCCCAGCCGCCAGATCGTCTAGGGTCCGCGGATCGTGGTCCCCCACGAGCCCCACGATCATCGGAATTCCAGGGAGGGCCGCCTGGACAAAAGGGATCTCGTTTTCAGCCGAATGCTCGCCCGCATGAGGAGTGTAATCAAAGTATATCCGGGGGCTTATCCCAGCCATAAGTGCTCCGCTCGCCTTGTCCAGCACCGCATCCCCAAGGGGCGTTCGCAGCACGTCGCCCTCCATGAGCGCCACCCCTTGAAAGCCTTCGCGATGCCCTATCCCGAGCACCACCACCGTATCGGGCCGGCCCCGGGCGGCGGCGTTGTCCCTTATGGCCCGAAACGTGTAACCGGCCACCTTCCCGGAGTAGATATATCCCGCGTGGGGGGCAATGGCGGCCACGATCCTGCCGTTCACCTCAGCCACCCGGGCATTCTCCATGTACTCATCAATCATTGCCTTCAGTTCCATTCCGTTTCCTGGAAACCACCTTCCTGCCCCCAGGGCCTCTCTGACCGTTACTTCAGCCCCCTTGTTCATTTCTTCCTCCTTGGCGGCCCATGAAACCGCCGCAAGACAGATCCCGCAAAAACACGCCATCCCCAGCCACAGGAGATCGCGTGGCCCGATTTTTCTTGCAGACACCCGACCCATAAGGGCCTCCTTATCTGGTTGCGCGCTACTCGTTGCGCGTTGTGGGTTTGCTGAGTTGGTTGAGTTTATTGCGTTTATTGGGGTCGCGTTTCTCGTAATAACATAAGGTGTAGGGCGTGAGGGATTGAGCTGATGAGCTGGTAAGCTGCTGAGCTGTTAAGCTGCTGAGGTATTAAGCTATCATCCAGCATCCAGTACCCAGCATCCAGCCCTAAATCAGTTCCCACGCCCGGTATCCCAGAAGTTCATCCATCTCGGTCAGGAATCCTCTACAGGGGAGCACATTGAACCGGCCGTGTGCGGATATCATGAGCGGATTCCCTCCGGACATGCCCACCTTGAACAAGAGCCGGCTCTCCCCGGGATATCTGAAAACAATATCCCGCAGGTCTTCCAGGATCTCCCGTGAAGCCCTCCCGTTTTCCAGGGCCACCGTGATGGCCTTTACCACACTCAGGCGGACATCGCTGAGCCTCTCGATCTCCTTTGCAAGGATCTTGGCCGCGGTTTCGCCGATCTCCACGCTCCCGGTAATGAGGAGGGGCTCGTCCCCCTTCAGGAGGGGGGAGGCCCCGGCAAAGACATCCGGAAATATCACCACCTCGGTGGAGCCGGTCAGGTCCTCCAATTGAACGACAGCCATCTTTTCTCCCCGCTTGGTCCGCTTGATCTTGACACCTGCCAACACGCCGGCGATCTTGACCTGCCCCTTGTCCTTACGGGTGTGAAGGTCCTGGATGAGGCACGTGGCAAACCGATCGATCTCCTGCCTGAAGCTGTCCAGGGGGTGTCCGGTAATATAAAACCCCAGGCCCTCCTTTTCTTTTCTCAACCGCTCTGCCTCAGACCATTCGGGGATGTCCGGGAGTTCAAGGAGCCCCCCGGCGCCCCCGTTTTGGAGTGCCAGAGATCCGAAGATATTGAGTTGATTGGGGTCGTGATTGGCCCCGCAGATACGAAGGGCGTCATCGAGCCCGGCAAAGAGCCTCGACCTGTACTCCCCGGTAAAATCAAAGGCCCCGCACTGGATGAGGCCTTCCAGGACCCTCCGGTTGACCTTGGACCCATCCACCCGCCTGCAGAAGTCCAGCAGATCGCCGAACGGCCCATGCTGGTCTCTCTCCTGGATCACCAGTTCCACCGCCTTGACCCCCACATTCTTGACCGCGGCCAGCCCGAACCGGATCTTTCCATCCACCACGGAAAAATCCGCCTGGCTTTCGTTCACATCCGGGGGGAGAATCTCGATCCCCATGGCCCGGCATTCGGCGATGTTCTTGATGGTCTTGTCCTGGTTCCCCATATCCTGGGTCAGTAGCGCGGCCATGAATTGAACCGGATAATGGGCCTTGAGATAGGCGGTCTGAAAGGCGATCATGGCATAGGCCGCGGAATGAGACTTGTTAAATCCGTATCCCCCGAACTTATCGATCAGCCCGAAGAGCTTCTCGGCCATCGGCTGCGCAACCCCGTTTCCCACGGCCCCTTGCACAAACTTGGTGCGGTGCTTTGCCATCAGCTCGGGCTTCTTTTTCCCCACGGCCTTGCGAAGCTCATCGGCCTCCCCCATGGTGTAGCCGGCCAGGACCTGGGCGATTTTCATTACCTGTTCCTGATACAATATGACCCCGTAGGTCTCCTTCAGAATCGGTTCCAGCGTCGGCAGGAAATAGTTGATCTTGCCGTTTCCGTGCTTTCCGTTGATGAAATCGTCGATCATGTTGCTCCCCAGCGGACCCGGCCGGTAAAGGGCCATGAGGGCGATCATGTCTTCAAAGACCTCGGGCCGGAGCCTTCTCAGGAGGTCCTTCATGCCCGAACTTTCCAGCTGGAACACACCGGTGGTCTTTCCATCTGAGCAGAGCTGGTAAGGCGCTTTATCGTCGAGGGGAATCTTTCCCAGGTCGATCTTCTCTCCCGCGGTTTTTTCAATGAGGTGAAGCGCCTCCTTGATGACCGTCAGGGTCTTGAGACCCAGGAAATCAAATTTGATAAGACCCAGCTTTTCAATCCGTTCCATGGTGAACTGGGCCATGATTTCACCCTTGTGCCCGCGGTAGAGGGGGAGGTATTCCACCAGCGGCCGGTCCGCAATCACCACCCCGCAGGCGTGGGTGGATGCATGCCGGGACAGCCCCTCCAGGGCGCGGGATATCTCCAGGAGTTTTTTCCCCGGCCCTTCGCCCTCCTCCAGGCTTCTCAATTCGGGCTCGTCGCGGATGGCGTCATCCAGACGGACCCCCGGGCCTTCGGGCACCAGCTTGGCGATGCGGTCCACCTCTCCCAGGGGGATGTTGAGGCTGCGGCCCACGTCCCGGATCACCCCCCTGGCCTTCATGGTCCCAAAGGTGATGATCTGGCTGACGTTTTCCTGTCCGTATTTTTCCGCCACATAGCGGATGACCTGGTCCCGGCCGTTGACGCAGAAATCGATGTCAATATCCGGCATGCTGATCCGGGCCGGATTCAGGAACCGTTCAAAAAGGAGACCATACTTGATGGGCTCGATATTGGTGATATTGAGACAAAAGGCCACCAGAGACCCGGCTGCCGAGCCCCGGCCGGGTCCCACGGCGATATCATGCCGGTGGGCGTATTCGATAAAATCGGCCACAATCAGAAAATACCCTGCAAACCCCATCTTGAGGATCACCGACAGTTCAAACTCCAGCCGGTCGCGATACTCCGCCCTGACCTCCTCCGAGAGCGGTCCTTCTTCCGCCTCCTTTTCGGCCATTCGCCGTGCAAACCCCTCCCTGGCCTTATGGGTCAGCAGGTCGTCAAGGCTCCGATCCTTTTCCGCACGAAATACCGGGAACTTATACTCCCCGAAGCTCATTTCATAGTTGCACTGTTCAGCCACCCGAACCGTATTGTCAAGCGCGTCCTCATATCCTTGAAGGGCCTCTTCCATCTCGGCGCGGGACTTGAAATAAAATTCGTCGCAGGAGAACTTGAGGCGCTTTTCATCGTCCACCGATTTGCCTGTCTGAATGCACAGGAGCACATCATGGGCCTGTGCGTCCTCCTTGTTCAGATAATGGCAGTCGTTGGTGCCCACCAAGGGGAGGGACAGATCTTTGGAGATCTCCCTGAGCATCCGGTTGACCCGTTTCTGTTCAGAGAGCGTATTGGCCTGGACCTCTAAATAAAACCGTCCGTCAAACACCGAGGCCAGCTCCCTCGCCTTCTCCCTCGCCGCCTCCATCTGTCCGGCCAGGGCCAGATAAGGAACCACCCCTTTCAGGCACCCGGAAAGGGCGATAAGCCCGGAATGGTGTTTCTTGAGCAGTTCCATGTCCACGCGGGGATGATAATAAAACCCCTCCAGGTGACCCAGGGTGACCAGGGCGCTCAGGTTCCGGTATCCCTCCTCGTTCATGACCAGAAGGGTGAGATGGTGGGCCGTCGGTCCCCCGCCCCGAGAAGGAGACCGATCCCGCCGGTCGTTGGGGGCCACATACACCTCGCACCCGATGATCGGTTTAATCTTTGCCTTCACGGCCTGATCGTAGAACTGGACCACCCCGAACATATTGCCGTGATCCGTAATGGCCACGCTCTCCATTCCCAAACGCCGGGCCTTTTGAAGCATCCGGTCGATCCGGATGGCCCCGTCAAGCAGGCTGAATTCCGTATGCACATGAAGGTGTACAAATGGTGAATCGGTCACGTTGTTCCTTCCTATGGTCTGGTTGCTGGTTGCTGGTTGCTGGATACTGGATACCGGCGCATAGCTGATGGCTCATGGCATATGACAAAAATCTCGTGGGTTGGGTCAGCGATTTTGAAACCCGTGAAAGGCTGCCTGATTCAGACACCCCCCGGTGACAAAAACTATCCCATTTTACAGATGGTGTCAAATTCTACGCCGAAAAATCGGCTGCACCTGACAGCATCCTGAAAGGGATTGTCAGCGAATCCAAGGCCCTGGATTGGCAGGGCCGGCAAACTCTTTTTTGAAAGCCGATATTGCCGCGGGGTTCTTCAATTTGGTGACTCAATTGTTGCTCCTGGCTGGACAACCGGATTGGAATCTTCGAAAAGGGCTGGTCAGATTGTCCGAGATCTTTATGCAGGCTGGGCAAATCTCACGCATCGGTTTTGACCCCAAGAGCGCTATCACAACCGCTTGGCTGTGAGCGATCATTTGGGATATCCATTTTGACCAAGGTGGCGTCGTTTGACCTTAGAAGGAGATTGCACGCGCTTGGGCCGCCAGAGGGTACGTGGCTCTTATAGCAACCTATTGAAATTGTGACATATCTTTTTCGTATCTCAGCAGGGGTTCAACTTAATGCTTGCTTCTTGCATCACTGTTAGGCCGAGAGTTGCCAGGGCGGTCTTGGGAAATACCGAGATGGAAAGGGAACAGCTTCGAAACTGGCGGGGAGGTGGCGGATCCGTGCCGTTGACCCGCCTGACGCTTTGAATTCTGTTTGAAGGCCGATCCTGCAAACAGTCCATGAAATCCGTAGTGTCCCTCCCCATAACTTGGCTGTTCAGGATTCTATTCCGGCTTGATTATCAACTCCTGTAACGTCAGCGACCCCTGCGGTGCTTTGGGCGCACTTCTTAAGGTAGTTGTAGCAGTTTGATTCTCAAAGGATATATCCCATCCCCCTTTTAACGTTATGGATTTCGGTAGGTATAACTCAAAGATTTCGTTGTAGGTTCCCTCAGCCAATCGTATGGAAGCGTTTTCTCCTGCGTAGTCTATCGCATCCTGGATAGACGTGTAACAGGGATCGTTTCCATTACATGTGTCATCGGTGTTACTCACATAGAGAACTGATGGGGCTGATTCAGGATTAAACGTTAGTGTCCGGAATGTAGGCGAAGAAGAAGTTCTGTAGTTATTGCCATTGTTATCAATCACATTGACACGCCACTTGTAGGAGCTTCCCCTTGGGAGGTTCAGCGATTCAGAGGGTGTAAAGGACGTCTCGGTACTCTGAGGTGAGTCAAAAAACCGAACTCCCGTACTGTAATCCACGATGCGTATACTGTATAGATAAGCCCCATTGCCGGTATCCCCCTCTACTCTGGACCAACTGAATGTTGGTTTGTCCGTATCCAGGTAGGCATTGTCAGCCGGGAGCCGGGAATCTTCTACAAAGTCAGGGACAGGATTGTAGGTATAGGTGCACGTATCGGAGTTGGTTCGACCCTGGTCGTCCTTGATTTCAAAGGTGTAAGTGCCGTCGGGAACTGATGCCGGTGGATCATACGCAGTGATGTTTGCGTTATAAGAGGAAAATGTGAACTGATAAGCGCGCCTGTTCAGATCATATACCGTGTTATCAGGTCCTGTGGCGTGAAAATAGTCGATATCCCAAGGGGCCACGTGACTGCCCTGTGCATAAAGAAAATTTAGAAAATTTGAATCAGTAGGAAACGACATGACACCCCTGAACATTATTTCGGGTGCAGTCTTTGTGTCGGTGTAAAAAACAGGCTGGCTTTGACTGCAGTTCCGGCCCGAGGCATCATAAATCCGAGCCTCCCAGGAGTAAGCCGTATTGCGTTGCAACATCCCCTCCGGCACTGTGAAAGAAGGGGTTGTCATCATGGGGCTGATGTACCAGATCGCTTTAGAATCATAATCAGAAATAATTACCTGATAGATGTAGTCTCCTTCAACAGGTGAAAAGCTCAAGGTGGGCGTCGTACCTTCTGTATAGCTCTCGTTTGCCGGATCCAGATTGGTTGGTTTAGGCACACTGCCATCATAAGTGAAGTCCCGAGACACGGAGGCGGATCTGCCCGCACTATCGGTCACCGTCAGGGTGTAGGTGCCATCCTCCAGAACGCCTTGTTCTCCATAGACATAATAAAGTCCATATTGCTGAAAAGAGCGCGAAGGGTTTAGGTTATAGGTCCCGGATGGGCCGGTGGCGGTAAAAGAGGTCACATCCTCTGGAGAAGGCCCGCTGATAACTGCGAAAAATATGCTTAAAATTGTGCCGTCTGATTGTTTCATAGAAAAAACCATCGCTCTCTGAAATTTCGGCGCCGGATATGCGTACGCATATGTAAAATTAAAAGCGATACACAAGACAAAAGACCAAAGGGCTACGCATAGCAATTTGCCTGCTCTTGCATGTATGAATCTCATCGTTTCCTCCTGAAAAAATGGTGGAAGTTTCTTGCCCTGAATAGAGCACCTCTCAAAAACTGTGTTTCAATGCAGTGAAAAAATCGGCCGCTTTCTTAAAACTGGCTGGGAGGTGGCGGCCCCGGCTATGGCCCGCCTGACGGTTTCATTTAGTCTGCCTGCGGGCCTATCCCGAAGGCATAAAAATTCACCCCCGTCCCTCCCCATGATTTGACTGTTCATCCCTGGCCTTATTCAGGCTTAATGACCAACTCCTGCAACGTCAGAGACCCCTGCGGGGCCTTGGGCGCACCTTTCAATGTGGTAGTCCCGGTCTGGCTTCCAAATGACGCGTCCCACCCGCCCTGGAGGGTCAGAACCTTATCTGCGTTAAGACTGATGGTTTCATCGTACGTGCCATCAGCGATCAGTATGACCGTCCCGGTGTCCGCTGCCTCGATGGCCTGCTGAATTGTCATGTCACACGGTGTCTTGCCCCCGCAATACCCATCCCTGCACACATATCGGGTAGAAGCAGCTGTCCACTGGGCGTACAGCGTGACGTTAGCCCCTGGCATGCTGAACGTTTCCCCAGGGGCATATGGGGTTCCGCCCCCGTCCGAAGCCGTGTTCCAATTGTCGAAGGTATAGCCAGTCTTGACCAGGGAGCCCGCGTCCAGAACCGTCACTTCAGTACCTTCCTGGTAGGCACTCCCGTCCTCGGGTGGGGCTCCCCCGGTGTTCCCATTGCCGTCATAGGTCACAGTGTAAGTGGCCGCGAAGTTGGCAGTGACGGTCTTGTCCCCGTCCATGGCCAGGCTGGCCGGATTGTTGGTTCCGCTCAGGTCCCCGGTCCAACCGGTAAAGGTATAGCCCGCCTCGGCCGTAGCTGTGACCTGCACCTCCTCGCCGTGCTCGTAATTGGCCTTATCAGGGTCCTTGACCACAGTGCCGCTCTCAACCGGATTCGCAGCCGTGGTCAGGGTGTAGGTGTTGATGGCAAAATTGGCGGTGACCGTGGCCGATCCCGTTAGGGTGACGGTGGTAAATGCGACGGTCGCGTTATCAAAATCCGCGTTTTCCGCCGGGTCTGCTGTCCAGTTATCAAAGTGGTAGCCTGGGGCGGCCGAGGCCGTGATATTTTGGGCCTCTCCAGCATCCACGTTGGTGGTCGACCCTGCAGGAGGCTCTGTGGTGCCGCTGGCAGCGGGGAATGCCGACATGGTCAGTACAACCTGGGTCTTGAATTCCACTTGTTCCCCGTAACTTGTACCTGCCGTATTGGTGGCATAGGCCCGCACATAGTAGGTCGTGCCGGCACTCAGGCCGGTGATGTTTGAGGTAAATGAACCGATTGTAGAAGCCAGGCCTTCGTCGGTGCAATCGTCATCGTCAGCATTCGGATTTCCGCTGGTGTTCCAGCAGACGCCGTGGGCCGTGGGATCGGGTGAACCGAGGTCGGTGATAGTACCGTTACCGATCGCTGTGGCAGTGCCGACACCGGTGACCTCCTCGGTGGTTACAGCGGGGGCAATTATTAATTCCTGCATTACATAGTATTCGGGAGAGTCGTTCTGGAAATGGATCCAGCCAATCCGTTCGCCCCAGGCATAGCCATCGAACTTGTTGGTGCTGGTGCTGATGGTCACCCCGCCATTTGTTGGATTGAAGTTGATCCAGCCTACATTCTCACTCCAGGCATAGCCAGAAAGGTTGCCCGAGCCGTCCTTATTCACGCCCCAATCGGTCTCATCGGTATTGTCATAAGGGCCCGCGGCGTCCACGCCCAGCTTGATCCATCCGATGTTTTCCGCCCATACATAGCCCGTCAAATAGGTCGCTTCCACCGTGGCCTGGGCATTGGTGGACCGCCAGTTGTGCCAGCCTGCATTCTCGCCCCAGGCGTATTTGTAGGTCGCGTCGATATTGCCTGCCCACACGATCTGCACACCAAAAAGGAGAAGACAAATCAGTCCCATGATTGCTGAGCGCACAATGATAGTTCCTTTATTCCTCTTCATTTTCGATCTCCTTTGGTTCGACGTTACGCCTGAGTACATGCCCAGCGGCACACCAATGCACGCACCAGTTTCCCCACATACGCGTCAATCCCTGACAAAGGAAAGCCTCCGATGACAACCGGCGCATCCACGTCCCCTGCCATTTGAAGTTTCAAACCGGTAACACTGGATACCGTCCTGGCATCTTCATCCATGACCTGCATAAAGGCGCCCACCTGCATCAGCAAAATGGAATCACCCGCCAGGTGTTTCAGCTCACCGTAGCGGGATGTCAGTTTTTCAGAGAACACCATGTCTTCTCGCCTCAAAAAAATGCCGCGGGCAGGGGGAGCCCCCTTGCACCCCCCGTCAAATAATCCAAGAATCAAAGCTTCTATTGTCCTCCGCGAACAGGCCACACGTAGTATGTGCGGGTCTTAACGTCGCAGTAGACGCGGCCATAGTACAGGTGCACGTACCACGCGTAGTCAGTATCGTCCCCGTACGTCGAACTCGTCCAGTAGTGGTACGACTGCACGCCCGTAAAGGGATTTCCCGAAGGCAGCGCAGGATTGTATTGCCCAAAATCGATCAGGCTATGCAGTTCTTTGGCATTGGGGAGACGCCAATCTCCGGCAACCGAGCCGTCGCTGAGTCCGCAATCTGCTTCCCCACCAAAACAACCCGTGCAGCCGTCGTACAACGCAGCGCAATAATCCACAGCCGTATTCCAGTTTACCGTGCCGCCAGCGCAATTTGCGTTCTTGAGCCAGATCAAGCCTGTGAGGTTGTCCGTGACCGTACCATCCTCATTATCCGTAAACCGCGGGCTGGGCCACGTAACACCTTTTTCAAGATCACCATCATCATGGGTGCGATAGCTGGTGGTCTGACCGGTCTTGGGCACCTGTGTGGGAATTGCTTTCTCGTACACCTGATCCAAGGTGTGCCCGGTCGAGTCAGGCCCTGCAGACGGCTCGGTAAACGCGCCGCTCCGTTTGGTCGCCTGGGTATTGCTGTTCAGGCGGTTATAAACATCCTCCAGCGTGTACATGGCGCTGTCCGCACTGGTAGGAGCACCTATATCATCCAGGCTCCCCGCCCAGGCCACAGCAGTAACACTCAACAACAGCACGCCCAACACCATCCCATTCGTGTAACGCATAATACCCTCCATTGATGATTGAATATTCCCAATTCAAACCTCAAATTTTCCCTGCAAACCATAGCGATTTATGAATCCAAAAATTTTTTTCATAACCCACTTTTTCCGCCCGCGCGCTGAGGAACCGATGTTATGATCTAGTTAGATTCCTAAGCGCCGGTTTAAACGGATCCAGCTTGTCCCCACGGGTTTATGGACGGAGCATACCGACGGTTTGTGGGGCATATGGACGCTCAAATATCTATTTTATCCGCTAATCAGGATAGCTGCATCCCTTTCAGCTTCGAGACCTATTGTGTCACGTTCACCTCAACGAAATCATAGAAGACCTGATCGAAATCTATCGAAGCATTCATATTCATATCCACACCGAAATAGAAAACATGTCTCCCTACAGATAATTCAGATGTATCCAGTAACTCAATAGATGAAAGGTTAAATAAGGATCCTTGGTATGTAACTGATATCCCTGGTAAGAATGACCAAAAACCGCCAAGGATATCATAATAATCCCAACCAGCAGGTCCATTGGTAACCACCCACCAATCGGCGGGCTGGCCCAATTTATCTCCCGATTCAAGTGCTACTTCGATGGAAACAGATGAGCCGTGGGAAACTGTGATGGCGGTATCGGAGCCATTGGCTTTGATATCCGGTGCTAAATGAGGGACGAGCTTGCTGGCTGTCCAGGTGCCGGTGCCAGTACCGTTACAGTGCTCACTGTAGGCTTCCCAAGTTCCATTACACTGAGCAGGTGCTGTAAAGGTCCCTGTATACTGATCATAATCCTCACCAAAAGGGTCAGGTTCCACTGTAAAGAAAAAGCTATTGTCAGAAATCAGATAGCCGGGATCAAACCCCACCGTGCCACCTCGAGTCGATGTGCAGACCGAGCCTTCAATTTCCATGGTGCAGGTCCAACGCGTTATCCGGCTGTCCGTCACAGTGAAACCCATATCATACCCTTGGTTGGTGGTTCCGGACCACTCCCCGTCGTACGGTCCGGCCGCGTTTACCAGGGTTCCACCAGGCAGTATATAACCGTGGGCTAAGACTAGAGCGAATGCTAAGAGTAAAAACGGATATTTTGCCTTGGAACTTTTTGTATGCTTCATGATTTCACCTCCTGGATTAAGGTTGCGTGGAATGCGCGAAAAATCTTCCCGGCGATGGAGTTTCGTATGATAAAAATATGATGGTTAACCCGAGGTATATTGGTTTTACAAAATTTTCTTTAAATTCACTTCGGCTGAGCACCCGGGCGCTTTGTTGGATAAGCCAACCATCCTCACAGTGTATGAATGGTGGCATAGGAAGAAAACGAGACGGAAGAAGCGATTCACTTCTTTTACCGCAAAGAGATCAAGGAATTGCTCTCAACCGGTTGTACCCATTCCGTTTGAGAGCGTGGCGAGCAGATTTTGAGATATTTCTCCATAGAAAATTTTATAAACCCATGGGGCGTCATGCTCCGGAAAGAAGCGAATCAGACAGCCTCTTAAGTCCAGGATTCACACCGGGCTATCCTCGGCGATTCACTTTAGGTTGTTTTCGTCATTATGGGTTTAGGACGGTAAATCCGTTTTAGTCTGCCAAACCAATTGTTGTAAACGGTCCATTCAAGACGTGCATCTGTCCTCCTTTTCACATCAGCTATCTTTTAGAAGCCTGGAAAAATGAATTCCCTCCGTCTAAATCTTTGATGTCAAAAGCTGGTGGGGAGGTGGTGGCCCCTGTCCTTGACCACCTGACGCTTTATCCCACTACAAATCAATTCTGTAGAAATCCAGTCAATTCATCGTCCCTCCCCATGGTTTGACTGTTCACCGCTTGCTTTATTAAGGCTTGATGATCAACTCCTGTAACGTCAGTGACCCCTGCGGTGCTTTGGGTGCATTACGCAAAATCGTGGTGCCACTCTGATCTTGAAAGGACATATCCCATCCACCTTGTAAAGTCATCGATTTAGAATAGTTTAGGGTGATCAATTCAGTGTAGGTCCCTCCAGCAATCAATATGTTGGACCCACTGTCAGCGTTGTTAACGGCGTCCTGGATGGAGGTATAGCACGGGCTGTGGTTATCGCAGGTATCATCGTCTTTATTGACGTACATGAACAGGACCTCTGATCTTAAGCGGCTCCACACACCATCGTATGCGGTCCCTGCGTAAATAACCTTGGGTTTAGTCTCGCTGACGACAACTTTGGTGATATTCATTACCCCAAGCCCATTGTTGAATGCCGACCAGTTTTTACCTCCGTTCGCAGATATATAAATTCCCGAATCTACCGTCCCTGCATATAGGATATTATTATCTTCCGTGAGGTCTATGGCCACAGCAGTAACCGCTTGACCTCGCATCCAATTAAGATGAGTCCAGGACGACTGGTTCCATTTCCAAATCCCATCGCTCGTTGCTGCGTAAACATTAGAGGTAGAGTCAACAACCGCATCATAAACCGCATTTACCCAGTCACTACTAAGACTTATATTTGTCCAGGTTTCTCCAGCATCATCTGATCTAAATAGATACCCTTTACTCTCTACACCAAGGTAGACCACGTCTGGGTTAACGGGATCGGAACATAGACACTTTGGCCAAGACCAATTTTTTACTTGCGTCCAGTTATCACCACCGTCTTTGCTTCGTCGCACACCCCCGTAATATATATAGAACGAATCCTCGCGCCATTCTTTCAATGCCAGCACAATGTTGGAATTGGCGGGATGAATCCATATATCTCTGACTGTTCCACTATAACTTCTAGAATCAACCCTACTCCAGGTTTCACCGCCGTCAATGGTGCGGTAAATTTTTCCTGCCCCCTTCCCATAATTTCCCCCTATCGTACCTATAAACCTTTTGGATGCATTGCTTCGATCTATCGCTATAGTATTTAGTTTTAAGGAATTGTAAGGACCGTTATCAGTCCAGGAACCTCCTTGGTCCACTGTCTTTTGAATGTGGCGATCCCCCTCGATAGCTACCAGGGCTGTGTTTGGGGACGTAGGGCTGATAGCTATGTCATGAATATTAGAATTCTTGATGGTAGATGCATTCCAAGTGGTACCCCCGTCTGCGGACGTATAAAGCCTCTCCTGGTCGTAGCCAACATACACTATATCCGAATCAGTGGGATTTATGGCGATGCTGGAAAAAAGACTACTTGAAGGTAATCCTGCGCTGATATCTTCCCATATTGATTCACGCGGGTTATACATGATAAGAGGAAAATCTCCGTAGTTGTCTGCGACATATAGCCAATCAGGGTCGATCGGGTTTACGCAAATTATGTCGGGGTCGACAGATATTCCGACAGAAGTCCACGTTTCCCCTTTATCCGTACTCTTGTAAAGGTCGCCCAAATTTTGGATAATGTAAAGTGTTTGCGGCGAATAACCCGCGGGAGTTATTACAAGACTATATCCAAGTTCCCTATTCCAATTGGGATTTATGGCTTGTGATGTCCATGTTTCCCCACCATCAGCACTTTTTAAGAATCCTCTGTGTCCCTGCCAAACATAACCACGAATCCCGGTCCCAACATAGATATAAGACGAATTCTCAGGGTCGACAACGATAGAATTGATCCCAACCCCTATACCACTGTCTGTTTCTGTATGCTTTAATATCCAACTGTCTCCTCCATCTTCGCTTTTCAATATCTCCCCAGTCTTCGTCCCCAAGAAAATAATATCAGGGTTTCGTGGATCAATGGCCAAAGCAGTAACCCACGTAACATATTTCTTTTTCCATTCACCCCCGCCATCAGTACTTTTATAGAATCCATCTTCAGCGCCCATTTCATAACCAGACATTTTCCCTACACCGGCACAAACTATATTTGGGTTTGTGGGATCAACGCGGATCACATTAATCTCTATTCCGTAGAGCCCTGCCTTTAACCAACTCTCTCCACCATTCGTGGATTTGTACATGCCTGAGACTGTTCCAATGTAGACGATATTGGTATTAGAAGGCGCAACTGCAATACTGGTAACATACCCTCCATTTGGTCCTCCTGAAGACCAGACATCGGCCTTCGCAATCATCGCAGTGTGGGTATCTGAAGTTTTTGCATTTGCTTGGCCCCAAGCAAGAGAAACAGTTAGCAAAACGATCATTCCTGTTAAAAAAAGAACATTACACTCAAAAATAAGGAAACCAATGCCTTTTTTCATTATGCGTTCCCCCTTATTCTTAGAGTTTTCAGTGAATTCACATTTTTGATGGTGAAATGATGAGTCCAGATTCGCTTCATGACACCCTCTTCCTACGCATTGGCTTGAGTCAATTTCGAAAAGCCTCTTTTAGGCATGGCAGGTCCAAAAAGAAATTAATGGCCAAATAGGCCATAAAGATCCCTATGCTAACGAAATTAACCAATTTGCAAGAAAAGCAACATTAATTAGGTAAAAATCGCGGGGACTATCGCAGGTTCAATTATGACAGAAGTCAACAAGAGATGGTGTACAACGGGGTTTTCCGCCTTGATGATACGAAAATTTGAGTGTGCTCCTAACAAGGTAGACATTCCCTGCCAGGAGCACGGCTGGCACATTCTGATCTGTTTTTCCATGGATAAATCCCTGGATAACGAATGAAGGAAGGCTCCGTGTGGTTACTTTCTTAATTACGAAATCACAAAAGAAGGCTGCTGTCAAGAAAAAAAACGTGTTCCAGGAGGCTGATTAAAATGAACAATTTCGGAGCTTTCATGAGACCAGCAGACTTATGTGTGGCAACAAGCAGGACGCTGATTTGGATGGCGAGGTCCTTTTCCCTGACCACCCTCAAGATCACATCCGATATGATCAAGATGCCTACAGCGGGATTGCTGTTTATCAGGCCGATCAGATGCACCCTTCCATTTTGGGCATCTTTATTTCTGACGACCTCGAGCAGGAGCGGCGATGACTTTAGGACTCCATCACAGCGACGATCCGTTTGAGATGTTGATCTAAGGTCGGGAAGACGAGACTGGCAGTTGACCTGTCCTCTTCTAAGGTCTGCCTCCTATTGCTCACATATGTCGCTGGCATAAGAAAAACGTGACGGCAGAGAGGATGACGAAGGTAAGGACGATCACAAGGTAGAAATACCGGCGTTCCATGAGCCAGGGATTCGCATGAGCACCCTGCTCAGCCATTTTATTCTCCTTTCTCCTGGTTTTCCATCATGGATGACCAACCACGCAGGTGAATCATTGCTGACGCAATTCGTCCCATTAAGGGGCGGTACTGCAGAAGAAAAGCTTTCGGATTTTGTTACATTATAAATCGTGGGATCAACCTCAATTCAGATAGGTCAAGCGGATACCGAAATTGATTCCTAATTTTTAGAGACCTGAAATAGAAAGAAATCTTCTGGAAACCTCTAAAATTTTGGACCATTAAAAACCTGAGATATGCCTTACTTATGTTGCGAGACGGGTTATGTTGTGAGTATTTAATTCTCTCCATTTGATTCCCGAGATACGCTTTGCCCAGCAACGCCCCTTTCAGTCTCTCAAGACGCCTGGCATGTTCCGGGTCGAGCGTCGTCCCTTCATCCAGGGCCGCCGGTGCAACAATTTTCTCTGTCAGATCAGTCTGGGTGATCCCCCCCCTGCGATCACGGCCAGAACCCCGTCCCACGAATGAGGCACTGGGTCTTTAAGGCTTGCTGAAATTGCCCCGGTGTCTTTACCGTCGCTGCATGCTGAAAGGACGGAGTGGGGGTTCAAGAATTATTCAGCCATCTCTCACCAGATATCCCACCACCCGTTCCAGGTGGTTGACGCTGCTGCACTCCCGGGCCAGGGTGCAGAAGGGGAGGTATCGCTTCATCTCCGAGTCTCCGGTCCCCCAGAAGGGGGGGGATTCCGGGTTGAGCCAGATGACCCGCCTGGCCCTTTTGTGGATGAGACTCAGGATCCCGGTTTCAGGGGCCCCGTAGTTGTTCCGCGCATCGCCTAAGATGAGGACGGTGGTCCTGCGGCCGATCCTCTCCAGACCGTGATTCTTTAACTCCCGGAATGTCTGTCCGTAGTCGGTCCGGCCGAGACCCACCCCCAGCCCGGTCCCCTTCTGCAGCCGCACCAGGGCCTCGTCCACCCCGTAGGCCTCAAAAATATGGGAAACCTCCGCCATATTGGAACAGAAGACAAAGGATCGGATCCTGGCAATCTCGTCGTTGAGGCTGTACAGGAAAAGGAGCGTGAACCGGGATACCGCTTCCACCGAGCGGCTGATATCGCACAGCACCACCATGTCGGGCCGGTCGATCTTTTTTGCCTTCCAGCGGGGGGCAAAGATCAGCCCCTGATAGGCGATATTTTCTCTGAGGGTTTTTTTTAGGTCCAGGATGCCCCGTCGGGCCCCTCTTTTCCGTCTGGAATGGGTGTCATTGAGGGCTTTCACCATTTTTTGGATGATCCGATGCATCCGCTCGTAATCCCTCTCCTCCAGATTGGAAAGCTTCATGTCCCGCAGATATCTATCCATGATCGCTTCCCGGGCCGAGGCCGCATACACGGCGTACTGCTGCTCCACAAAATCCCTGACCTGTTCAAAGAGAAACGCCTTTTGGGTCTTTAATGTCCCTCCCTTTTGCTGAGAGGCCTTCCGGTCCTCCCTTGAAAGCCGGGTGATATCCCGGTCCAGCCCTTCCAGACCCATGCCCTGAAGGATCCTTTGTATAAAGAGGCTCTTCTGGGTGAAAAAAAAGATCCCGCTTATCTCGGACTTTTCTGCGGCCTCCCGCATGGCCATGGAGAGACCCGCCTGGTCGCCTGATAGAAGCATCCGGGAAAGGGGGGAATCGAGACTGTCGGGGGCCGCAGCCGAGGGAACAGGAGGGGATTGGGCGCCGGGAGCCATAAACCCGTCCGGGGAAAAAAACCGATCAAAGCAATCCGTGAAGATTTCCTTTTCAGTCCGGGACTTGGCCAACGCCACAGAGAGTGCATCGCGCAGGACGCCTCTCTCCTCGAAGCCCACCAGCGAGGCCGCCCGCAGGGCATCCATGGTTTCGGACGGCGATATCCTCACCCCCGATCCCCTCAGGGCCGCCATCAGATCGCACAGGACATGTTCCATCCCTGCTCCCCCCGATCGGTCTACCGGACGGCCTTCTCGGCCATTTCATACAGACGCCCCTCAACCATCTCAATGTCCACCTCGAATTTCAAGAGGATATTGAGGGTGTCTCTGATCAGCTCCGGGTCCAGATCCCGGGCATTGAGGATCATCAGGACCCTGGCCCAGTCAATGGTCTCGCTGACCGAGGGGACTTTTTTCAGGTCCAGTTCCCTGAGATGCTGCACAAAGGTCACCAGCTGGGCCCTGAGCCGTTCAGGCACGCCCGGCGCACGCACCCGTACGATCTCCCGTTCCAGTCTGGAATCGGGGAACGGGATATAGAGATGAAGACACCGTCGCTTGAGGGCCTCGCTCATCTCCCGGGTGTTGTTGCTGGTCAAAAAAACATAGGGCATGGAGACCGCACGGATCGTGCCCAGCTCCGGGACAGAGACCTGGAAATCCGACAGGACCTCCAGCAAAAAGGCCTCAAACTCCTGGTCCGATCTGTCCACCTCATCCACCAGGAGAACAGCGCCTTCCTTTTCCTGAAGGGCCATGAGGAGGGGCCTGGGCGCCAGAAAACGCTCGGAAAAGAAGATGTCGTCGTACTGATGCACCCTGTCCACGGCATCCGCCAGACCCTTGGTCCCCTCCAGCAGGTCGGCCAGTTTATCCTTGAGGATCTGGGTATACAGCAACTGTTTGCCGTATTTCCACTCGTACAGGGCCTTGGATTCATCCAACCCTTCATAGCACTGGAGCCGGATCAGGGGCCTTTTCAGGTAGACGGCCGCGGTCTTGGCCAGTTCGGTTTTTCCCACCCCTGCAGGCCCCTCCACAAGGATCGGTTTCTGCAGGTGATGGGCCAGATATAGGGTGGTGGCAATCTGCCGGCTGCACACATATCCGACATCTTCAAACCCCTTTTTAACATCTTCAATCGCCTGAAATCCACAGCCGGCATCCTTTTCCATGAAAAGGTCCCCCCTTCCCTCATTATTCTTTTCTCGAGGCGGAGTATACCAGATTCAGAGGGAGGCTTCAAACAGGGATCCGGTTTTTCGGCATCCCGGACAAGGATAGTGGAGGTCCACATCAGCACGTTTCATTGTTATCAGCAGGCACATCGCTTCACATTTGATGCATTCGTAAAAAGTCGTCACCCCGTTGAATCCCGCCGAATGGCGGGACGGGGTCCATGGGTTTCGTACGTACTTGATATCACTGATTTTCGGCTCCCGGTCGAAGATCCCGTACTTGTGCGGGGATCGGGGCCCGGGACAAGCTTCGACGGAATGACCGGAAAAGGGGCATTTTCGACTTTTTACGGGACCATCAATAGCAAAAAATAATGCTTGACATATAAATGTTAGTCTAATAGACATATGCAACCATAACACCTTCCACAGGAGTGACGTCGATGTTCGAGAAAATCAAACAGAACCGGATGTATGAAAGTATTGTGACCCAGATTCTCGAGGCCATGTTCCGGGGGGATCTGCAGGCGGACGACAAACTTCCCTCTGAAAAGGAATTGGGGGAGATCTTCGGGGTCAGCCGGGTCACAGTCCGCGAGGCCATACGATCCCTTGAGCAGTTCGGCATGATCGAGGTCAGGCAGGGGAGTCGAGGGGGCGCCTATGTTAAGAAAATGAACCTGGACAACGTGGTCGGCCAGATGGGAAACGCCCTCCGAATGACAAACATCACCTTTCCCCATCTGGCCACGGCCCGGGCATGTCTGGAAAGGGAAATACTCACTGAAATGATCCCCTCAAAGATCACTCCCGAAGACTGTGATCGCCTGGCCCGGAATATCGATACGGCCGAGGCCCATTTCAGAAAAAACGAGGGGAGCGAGAGACTTCACTCCAATTTTGAATTCCACACCCTGTTGGCGGAACTCACCAAGAACCCGATCGTCATCCTGATGCACAAGATCATTGTGGACCTGTCGGTCTCATTTTTCGAGAATGTGGTGGCCACAACGCCGATGGTCGAGAAGACGCTGAACCAGCACCGGCAGATCCTGGCGTTTTTAAGAGACAAGAATTTCGAAGCGGCCGGGCAGACCTGTTTTCAGCACATCCAGGATGCCAGCGCCAATATCGTGGAAAAATCCAAACAGCAATCGCTGTTGGTATCAAGGAGGACCTGATGTGAAACGAGATTTTTATCTGACCCCTGAACTCAACACCATGTCACAGGAAGAGATCCGCCAATACCAGGAGAAAAAACTGACCCGGCAGCTGGAATACTGCTACCGGTCTTCCGAATTCTACCGACGTAAATTCGATGAGGCCGGCGCCAAACCGGCCGACATCCGGACCATAGAGGACCTGAGGCGGCTTCCTATTTTCATGGTCAAGGACGATGAGAGAAGAAGCGCAGAAGAATCCCTTCAGAAATACGGCCACCCGTTCGGCCTTCATCTCTGCGCACCGGTGGACAGCCTTTACCTGACCGGGACCACCTCCGGCACCACCGGGACCCCCACCTTCAGTTATACCTTTACTGAAAAAGATATCCATTTTGTCGGCCGGCATCTGGGCCACCGGCTCTCCCTGGCAGGGGTCGGCAGGGGAGACAGGGTCGTCTTCTTCTTTGCCCTCGGGATCTATGCCACCACCATGACCCTCTGGGGTCTCAGGGGGTTGGGGGCCCTCCCGATCGATATCGACGCCAGGGCAGGGACCGATCTCCTCCTTCAATTCATCGAATTGACCCGTCCGACCTATCTGGCCTGCACCCCTTCTTTGGCCGAATTCCTGGTGGAGAAGTCTCCCAAGGTCCTCAAGAAACCGGTGGAGGCCTTCCGACTCAAAGGGTTGCTGACCACCGGAGAGGTGGGCATCGCCATCCCGGACATCAAGAGCCGCCTCGAATCGTCCTACGGATGCAGGGCCTGGGACTACTGGTCCCCCTGCGGCAACTGCATGGGCATCTCCTGTGATTCCGATGAATACCAGGGGCTCCATGCCGTGGCCCCCGACGTCTGCACCAGTTACGACGACCTGGTGGATCCCATAACCAAGGAACCGGTCGATTCGGATGTGGACGGCACCATGGGTGAAATGGTTATCACCTCCCTGGAACGGGAGGCCTGCCCTGCAGTCAAATATGCCTACGGCGACGTGGTGCAGATCTTTACAAAGGAGTGCCCTGCCTGCGGATTCACAGGGAAGCGGGCCAGGCTCATCGGCCGGGCCGATGATATGCTGATCGTCAAAGGGGTGAATGTCTATCCGGTGGCGGTCAAGGACATCATTGCCGGGTTTACGCCTGAGGTTACCGGAGAGATGCGGATTGTCCTGAATGAAAAGCCCCCCCGGGTCGTTCCGCCCATGCACATAAAGATTGAATACGCCCGGGGCATCAGCAGGGCGGACCTGCCGAATCTCGAACAGCGGATCGCCACAGCCCTCCATGATAAAATAAAGATCAGGCCCCTCATCGAGTTTGTAATTGAGGGGGCACTCCCCAGGGAAACTCGAAAGACCCCGCTCTTTGAGAAGCGGTATGAACAATGACGCCGCACAGCGGCACAAAGATTCATTATGTTACAGGGAGTTAATCCTTCCGGTGACTGAAACCAGGCAATAGGACAACGGCAACATCCATCGACTTCCAAGGCATGGCCGACCTGCCACGAGATGTTGCGATTATTTGCGAAAGGAGGTGTAAAAACCATACGCGCTGTGGACCCAATCGATTAACCAAACCCTAGATAGCTGGATAGAAGGAGAAAGGACCATGAAAACCAGATTGTTGATCGCGGCAATGATTTTCGCATGTATGGCCATCGGTCTTGCTGTGGCAATTCCGGGCCCCTCACTGGCAAAAGAAACCCCCAAACTCCTGAGCTGTACCACCTATTCCGTAGGATCCACCGGCTACGCCACCTCCATGGGACTCATGGAGGCCATCAGCAAGAATGAAGGCATCAAGGTGAAGGTGGTCCCTGCAGGCACGGACAAGGCAAAGATCCTCCCCCTCAAAAACGGCATGATGCAGCTCTCCCTCTTTACAGGCGCAGGCCAGTATTATGCCCTCATGGGCCTGGGCGACTTTGCCTCCGAAGACTGGGGTCCCCAGCCGCTTCGTCTTGTCTTTGCCTGTCCCGAGGGATCCATCGCCGGCATGATGGTTCGCGGGAACTCCGGGATCAAGACCCTGTCCGATCTGAAGGGGAAGAAGGTGGCCATGATTCCGGCCAGCCCGGCCTGCACGGCGCTTCATGAGGGCTATCTGGCCTTTGGCGGGCTCAGCCTGGATGATGTGAAGACGGTCCCGGTGTCAAGCTGGGGCGCGGCCTGGACCGCGGTCATCGACGGTTCGGCCGATACCGCCCACTGTCTCGTGGCATCCTCCAAGGCAGTGGAACTGGCCGCATCGCCCCACGGCATTCACTGGCTGCCGGCCCCCGCAGACGATACCGAAGGGTGGGCCAGGCTCAACAAGTTCTGCCCCTATCTGAAGCCCTATAATGCCACCAAAGGGGCCGGAGTGTCGGAAGAAAAGCCCGCCCAGGTGGCCTCCTATTACTACGGGCTGGTCTGCTACCCCGATCTGGATGAGGCGGTGGTATACAAACTGACCAAGGGGATATGGAACGGATATGACATCTACAGCCCCATGCACCCGTCCCTCAAGCTCTGGACCCGGGAAGGGGCCCTCGAGACCGACCGTTTCCTGAGCCCCTACCATCCCGGCGCCGTCAAATTCTTCAAGGAAGCAGGAGTCTGGACAGAGGCGCATGAAAAACGGCAGGCCGCGCTTCTGGATCAGGAAAAGGAACTGATGAAGAAATTCAAATAGGGCCTGTTGTTTGTCAATAAGTCCTTTAAAGACCTAAAGCGGGTAACCGCAACCAAAACGGCTGTGTGCTGTCCCGTCATTCCGGCATGCCCTCAGCCGGAATCCAGTCCGCCGTATTTCTGGATTCCGGCTGGAATCGTGCCGGAATGACGGAAGGCTAAGCGTGCAGTGGAAGGATGGCCATATTTTCTTGTTTTTCATGACAGAAGACCAGGGAATAAGGTACTAAATGCTGACATGCCTCAGAGGAGGGGAAGATGGCGACCTCGGGAAAAAAGGATATAAAACCTGCTGCCGGCAGGTATCGAACACTGACCGGACCGTTGCGGTGGATATTCATCCTCTTCTCCATCGCCGGAATCTTCGTGGCCGTCTATCAGCTGTATCATTTCAGTTTTCTGGGGGTCCTGGTGGGCGATGCCTATTACTACCTCTTGATCGCCCTCTTTCTTCCCCTCCTCTTTCTCATCGCACCCTTAAAAAAGGGCCTCGTTCATCAGAAGGTCCCCTGGTATGATCTCCTCTTCGCCCTCCTGAGTTTCATCGGTCCGTTCTATCTCTTTTTGAATGCCTACAAGATCGTTCAGGAGGGCTGGGAGATCGTGCCTCCCATTCAGACCTATGTCCTGGGTCTCATCCTCATGGTCATGGTCCTGGAGGCCGCCCGCCGGGCCGGGGGACTCAGCTTTGCCCTGATCTGTCTTTTTTTCACCACCTATGCCCTCTATGCCCAGCACATGCCCGGACTCCTGGAAGGGTATGGATGCGATCTGAGGCGGCTGGTGGGCTTTTTTACCATGGGCACCGAGGGGGTCACGGGTCTTCCCATGAAGGTGGTGGGCAACATCCTCATCGGTTACATGGTCTTTGCCGTGGCCCTTCAGGCCACCGGCGGCGGCAAGTTCTTCCTGGACCTGGCCACCGCCATGCTGGGGCATCTCAGGGGAGGGCCGGCCAAGATGTCCATTGTGGCCAGCGGCTTTTTCGGCAGCATCAGCGGCAGTTCCATCTCCAATGTCCTGACCACCGGGGCCATGACCATCCCGGCCATGAAACGGACCGGATATCCACCCCACTATGCCGGGGCCATCGAGGCGGCCGCCTCCACGGGCGGGGTCCTGATGCCCCCTATCATGGGCGTCACGGCCTTTGTCATGGCCGAATTCCTGGCCGTTCCCTACAGCACCGTCTGCATCGCCGCCATTGTCCCGTCGCTCCTCTATTTCGGCGGACTCTTTCTCCAGATCGACGCCTATGCGGCCAAGGCCGACCTCAAGGGCCTCCCCAAGGAGGAACTCCCTTCCATCAGGGCGAGTATCGCGGAGGGCTGGTTCTATTTGGCCGGCATGATCTTTCTGATATGGGCGCTCCTCTATCTCCACTGGGAAACCCTGGCCCCTTTCTGGGCCAGCCTGATCCTCCTGGCCGCCTGCAACCTGCGCAGGGAAACCCGGCTCACCTGGAAGAAGCTCGTTGACTTCATCGAATCGGTGGGAAAGGTCCTGACAGAGCTGGTGGCCCTCCTCTGCGCCATCGGCTCCATTATCGGGGCCCTCTCCCTCACAGGGGTGGCCCACTCCTTTTCCAGCGAGATCATCGCCCTGGCAGGGGGCAGCATCGCCCTCCTCCTGATCCTGGGGGCCTTTACCAGTTTCATCCTGGGAATGGGAATGACCATTACCGCGTGCTACGTCTTCCTGGCCCTTATCCTGGCCCCGGCCCTGGTCAAGAGCGGCCTGTATCCCCTGTCGGTACACCTCTTCATCATGTACTGGGGCATGGCCTCCTATATCACCCCGCCCGTGGCCCTGTCGGCCTTTGCAGGGGCCGGGCTGGCAGGCTCCGATCCCATGAGGACCGCTTTCAAGTCCATGCAGTTCGGCTTTGTGAAATATTTTATTCCGTTTTTCTTTGTACTGAATCCGGCCATCCTACTCCACGGCTCTGCCTGGGATGTTGTTACCAGCTTTGTGCTGGTGTGCGGCTCCGTCGTAAGCGTCAGCTATTCCCTGGAAGGGTATCTCCCCTGGTTCGGAATAGCACCCTTATGGCTGAGGACGGCTTTGTTCCTGGGAGGGCTGTGCCTCGGTCTCCCATGGTGGGGCGTCAGGGGCATCGGCCTGGCGGTCATCGCAGTGGCGCTGGCGGCCGGCTTCATTCGCCGCGCTGCCAAAGACGGCATTCCCGGACAAGTGGGATAAAACCTGAAACCTGTCAGTACCTTATTGCCAGGTTTTCTGTCACGAAAAACAAGAAAATCCCTTTGTGCGAGTCCCGCCCGCAGGCGGGATTGGTTGCGGGCATCCGCGTCAGTGTTTATTTGTCGTGCGTCTTTTTTCACTCACACAAAGGCACGAAGAACACATATGAAAAGCATTTTTTTGTTTTTTAAGGAAAAATCCTTTGTGCGCTTTGCGGTCTCTGTGTGATAAATTTTGGGTTGTGGGCGTTAGCTCGCTTTAGAGGTAATTTCAGACAATGGACATGGAAACCCCTGTTCAACACCTCCAGGATAAACGCCGTCACGCCCTCCGGATGGGTGGGTCTGACAAGGTGGCGCGGCAGCACGGCCGGGGCCGGCTCACGGCCAGGGAGCGAATCGACAGGCTCCTGGATAAAGACTCGTTTCTGGAGATGGGGCTGCTGGCCCATTCCGCGGCCCCGGGCATGGCAGACAAAACGCCTGCAGACGGCGTGATCTGCGGTTATGGAACTATCCATGGAAGACGGGTGGCCGTCATTGCCAATGACTTTACGGTCTTGGCATCCACCAATGCGGAGACCAACCTCAAGAAGACCCTTCAGTTCAAGACCCAGGTCAAACAAAAGACAAAGGTCCCCCTGATCTGGCTGGGGGAGTCGGGGGGCGCACGGATGCCGGACTGCCAGGGATCACTGGAATTCTGCTCCCTCTCGGGCGGCGGCGTGGACACCCTGGCCCCGGCCTATACCCATCTCCGGGAACAGCCCTTTATCTTTGCCGCCATGGGGGAGTGCTACGGCATCCCTGATTTCCAGGCCTCCCTGGCCGACATCGTCATCCAGGTAAAGGGGAGCGCCCTCTCGGTGTCCGGTCCCCGGGCCCTGGCCCGGGCCGTGGGACAGACCTTCTCGGGTGAAGAGATGGGGGGATGGGAGGTCCATTCCCGCATCACCGGCATGACCGACCGGGTGGTGGAAGACGACGAGGCCTGCTTGCAAATGATCCGGGAGGTTCTGACCTATTTCCCGGATCACAACGCCGAACTCCCCCATTCAAGACCCGCGCCTCAGAATGAACAGGACCTGATGGGATCTATTCTGACCCTGGTCCCCGCCGATCGTAAAAAAACCTACGACATGCATCCTGTTATCGCATGCCTGGTGGATCAGGGCAGCTGCCTGGAGCTGAAGCCCGAGTTCGGTCCCATGCTCATCACCTGCCTGGCCCGCATCAACGGAGAGGCGGTGGGGATCATCGCCAACAACCCGGCAAAAGGGGCAGGGGCCATGGATGTGAACGGCCTGGACAAGCTGACGGGTTTCCTATGCCTGTGCGATTCCCACAATCTCCCGCTCATATTCCTCCATGATACCCCCGGTCACCTGGTGGGAAAGGATGCGGAGCGGAAAAAGGTAGGGGCCAAGGTGGTGCAGGCCCAGCAGGCCCTCTTCCAGGTGACCGTGCCCAAGATCAGCATCATCATCCGCAAGAGCTACGGAAAGGCCTGCATGAACATGTGCGGTCCCGGGGCCGGTCCTGATTTTATCGTGGCATGGCCCACGGCCGAGATCGGGTTTATGGATCCGGAAATCGCCGCAGACGTGGTCTATGGCAATCTCCCCGAGGAAACCCGCCGCCGGCACCTGGAAACCATGATCGGCGAATCAAACCCCTATCCGGCCGCAGGGGCCTACTATCTTCAGGATGTCATCGATCCGAGGGATACCCGGAAATATCTCATCAATGTCCTCCATATCATCCGCGATTCAAAGGACAGGGGCATGGGCCAACACAGGCTGGCCAACTGGCCTACGAAGTTTTGACCTGGATGCTGGATGCTGGATGCTGGATACTGGATACTTGATACTGGATACTGGATACTGGATGCTGGATACTGGATGCTGGATACTGGATGGTTGATTCGGATGAGCGTGGCTTTTCCTGCCTCTGACTGACTTGTGTCTGACGCAGGATCATGTCCTCACGGGCCCTGACCTCCGCGGTCCGGGCTCCGCGCTCCGCGTTTTAAACCGTGTCGGGGTTATATCCGGAGGGCTTAGACGGTATTTTTACAGTAAAGGGGAGACCTCCCATGTGGCGGCAGGAAATAGAAGAACTCGAAAGACGAAAAGAGATCGCCTATGGATTGGGCGGCGCAAAGAATGTTCAAAAGCAGCACGAGCACGGCAAAATGACGGTCCGGGAACGGATCGATGCACTGTGCGACCCCGGGACCTTTCGCGAGCGGGGGGTCCTGGCCGGTGTTCCCACCTATGATGAACAAGATCAAACACGCCTGAAGGACCTGATCCCCTGTCCCTTTGTCATGGGGATCGCAAGGATCGACCAGAGACGGACCGCCATTCATGGGGATGATTTTACCATCAAGGGCGCATCGGTCGGACGAATGTACAAGAGCAAGGGGGCCTACTTCGTCAAGATGGCCCGGTCCCTCAGGCTCCCCATGGTGCGGCTCATCGAGGGGGCGGGCGGCTCCATCCGTGAGATCCTGGAAATCGGCTACACCGAACTCCCCAGCTCCGGGGATGAGTGCGCCCAGGACCGGGTGGAGGTCATGTCCGAGATCCCGGTGGTCTCCGCAGGCTTCGGTTCCGTGGCCGGCCTGGGGGCATTGTATATGGTCCAGAGTCATTTCTCCGTCATGGTGAGGGAAAAGGCCCACGTGTTTGTGGGAGGGCCGCCCCTGGTGAAATCGGCCTTCGGGGAGGAAATGACCAAGGAGGAGCTGGGGGGCTACCGGCTTCACACGCGCTCCACGGGCGTGGTGGACAACGACGCAAAGGACGAGGCCGACGCCCTGAATCAGGTGAAACGATTCCTCTCCTATCTCCCGTCCAATGTCTGGGAAATGCCGGTGCGACAACACTCGGTGGCGGATGATCCGGGCCGCCGGGAAGAGGACCTCGTCTCCATGATTCCCAGGGATCATCGCAAGCCCTATGACATGCGCAAGATCCTGAGGCGTATCCTCGACAGGGGCTCCATCTTTGAGATCGGCAGATACCAGGGCCGGTCCCAGATCACGGCCCTGGCCCGGCTCAACGGCTATCCCGTGGGGGTCCTGGCCAACGACCCCAACTTCTGGGGCGGGTCCTTCAATTACGATGTGGCGGAAAAATTCCAGCGGTTCATCGACATGTGCGACACCTTTCATCTCCCCATTGTCAATCTCCCGGACCAGCCCGGATTCACCGTCGGGAAACGGAGCGAGGAACAGGGGACCATCCGGAAGGGGGTGCGGGCCAGTTTTGCCATGATCCAGGCCACCGTCCCCATGGCCGTGGTATATATCCGCAAGTGTTTCGGCGTGGCCGGGGGGGCCCAGAAGAGCGGTATCCGCCTGAGCTGGCGCTATGCCTGGCCGTCTGCCGTGTGGGGAAATATCCCTGTGGAGGGGGGCGTGTACGCGGCCCACCGGCGGGAGATCGAATCATCGGACGACCCGGATGCCTGCCTCAAAAAACTCCAGGAGACCTACCGGGCCATCTCATCCCCCTTCCGCACGGCAGAGGCCTTCGGCATCGAGGACGTCATCGACCCGAGAGAGACCCGGTCCCTCCTCTGCGAATGGGTGGAAATGGCCTACGAAGTGGAACGAACCCACCTCGGCCCCAAGAAGAGGGGGATGCGGTGCTGATCAGATAAATGCACTCGCGGTCTATCGCGCTCCCAAATTAGAACCGTAAGCCAAATCCCGTGTTTTGACGTCAGCCCATGTCAAATGATGGAGATGGCACCCACCGGGCACCCATTCACGGCTTTCTTGGCGCAGTCCTCTTCTTCTTCGGGCACGGTATCCACCTGCACCTTTGAGATACCGTCCACTACTTTAAAAAGTTTTGGACATGTGGATTCACACTCTCCCGATCCCACGCAGACATCTGCATCGACATTTACTTTCATTCCTGTTTTCCCCCTTAATTACAGTAGATTCACCTATTGCCTATCACCTCTCGATCCCCTGAACGCTGGCACAATATTTCGGCCTTCGTGCCATTTGATTTCACCAGGACCATGCATCGATGGCTGTCACAACATTGCCATCCCTGTTTCCTGCTTATCATTTGTTCAAACCGGGGGGATATGGGTTAAGGAATGTATTTGGGGACAAGAGGAAGGGTATTTGGCCCCATCATGGATTCTGTCACAATACCCTTCATGAACTTGATTTTCATAGGCTTATTGCCGCCCGTTCCGCAGCGATCAGGGCGCCTTCATCCCCCAGGACATCGCCGTTATCGAAGAAGTAGACCTTCGGGGGCTTCAACACGGCCCGGGGCAGGTTCCGCGTCTGGAGCACATAAGGTGTAATGGTTCGCATGTGTCCACTTTATCCTCAACTATAAAATGGCCAAGGCTATTTTGTACTACGATAACATATAGCCATAAGAACTGCGGGAAAGTCCTGACATAACGGAACACTTCTCTGCTTTCGGAATGGCCCTTCCGCTGTGACGGCCGGAGCGGTGAAAGACGCCATATACCCCCTTCCCCCTATCGGTAGCCATTTTTGTCAGGGATCACCCCGCGTGCACCGCCTCTCGGATTCGGGGTTTCACCATCCCGTCTTGGGATCAGATAAATATGGGCCATGCATAATGATCTGGCCTGCGGATGTGTCACAGCTGATATTGAATCCGGTGACCCGGGATCATTCTCCGTCCCAATGGCAGACCCCTTTATGGATTGTCAGGCTTTCTTGGCTGAGTCACAGGTATCAGGGGGGGTCTGTTCCGCAGCTTCTCTCAGAATATGAAAACCGCCGCGCAGCACAACAATTGCTATGGCAAGACCGATAACCAGATCAGGATAGCGACTGCTCAACGCCCAAACCAGAACGCCCGACACGATAATGCCGACATTGGCAATGACATCGTTTGTCGAAAATATGAGTGACGCCCGCATGTGCACGCCCCCGTCACGATGTTTCGATAGAAGACGAAGACAGGCGATATTGGCAAACAATGCAATCATACCGACGCCCATCATAAGGCCGCCTACCGGCTCACTGCCAAGGATGAATCGTCTGAGAACGTCAGCCAGAACCAACAGCGCGAGAAGTATCTGGGTATAACCGCTTAATTTTGCAGACGAGGCTTTTAGAGAGCTGCTTTTCCCAACCGCGTATAGACTGATTGCATATACGGAAGCATCGGCGAACATGTCTAGGGAATCGGCAATAAGCCCCGTGGATTGCGCAACCAGGCCCACGGCTAGTTCAAATACGAACATGAACGCATTAATCCCAAGCACGATCACGAGCGTTTTTCGCTCCTGCTCGTTTCGCGCCTCCATTTCACAGCCACAATCCGACAATGCGACCTCCTGGTAATGGGTGAAAGGCACCTAATGCCCGGCTTCACAGAGCGCGGCGTTTTGCCTCGCGCTGGAAGAGATGGTTATGAATCTTCTTTATATGATCCACCGGCACTTTCAGGGCTGAGAGTGCCACCTTTTTTCACTCGCACCAGAGTGAACGTATGATCGTTTACTCTGGCAACGGTCTCATACGGGTAGAGATCGGGTATTGCAGCTCCGGCCTCCTTGAGATTGATCACCTTCATCTGTCGCTCCAGTCATATGGCCCGACGCCATCCGAAGTAGTGCGCCGAACGTTTCAATTAAGATTCGGCCCGCTTGTCTTTTTGTCTCTTAAGGCAGGGCAAAGATTTGGATATCTCCCTCACATGCCCCCTTATCACGCATAAGGCACCCCTCGATTTCAGGGCGCATCGCATATGTTATACCCAGGGCGTCCAGCCAGCATCCGATTCGAAACATGACCCCGCAACTGTATCCGTCGATCATCCCGATTTGTTTCATCCCCTTGTAGGCAAAGCATTGCCGGTTTTCCCATCGCCAATGTATGAGGCCCCTTGCTGGAGAGATAAAGCGGCTCTTTTCAAATACGGACGTCGGCAGAATTAACTCCAGGGTCCTGAACATAAAATCCTTGAGACTGTCGAATGTTGCAAGGCCTTTACCGTCTATTCCCAGTAGTCGTTTGGCCCGTTCCATCTCTATGGGTGCCATGGCCTGGATTGCCGCCTTGTTTATTTCATTCGCCTTCTCGATACCGAACTGTCGGCAGGTGTGGTAAAACCACATGGCATCGTGTGTAAGCCACCCTTTTCCCAACAAATCCCTGATATCCGATTTTTCGAGTCCATCCAATCCGCTCATGTTACCCCCTTTGCGGGCGAGGCGTTCAGCCCTCGACAACATCCCATGTCAAAACAGAATTTGACATTGCATTTACCCTGTCGGGCGATCGAGGAGACTGTAAACACCGGCCCCATTTCATGGGCCATGCCCAGGGCCCCTAACCGCCTGCCGCGGTTCGCTGCATGATGCCATGCATCTGCATGTTCGATTCTGAGGGTCGTGACATGCCTTCTCCTTGTTTTGACAGTCGAGCACGAACCAACAGCAGACTTGGCCTTTTCCCCCTTGTTTCGGTCTAATCGCGGAATTGCTTTTGGCAGGAATTCCCGTCCGAATGAATGACATTTTCTTGTGCCGGCCTACGCCCTTTTGGCAATGACTGCAAATTCGGTCGAATTCTTATCATACGGAGTCCCCGCGACGTCCGAATAAATCCCCTCAATGGAAAATCCAGCCCGAACCAACTCCCTCTCCAAGTCCTCCACGGCAAAATATTGGAGCCAGTTGTATACCGTCCTAGTGCGCTCCGCCTCGACAATCGTGTACTTGTCAAGAGTAACCTTCTCTTCATAATATTTGAAGGTATTTAGAAAGCCATAGTACTTGTCCGGCGACCAGAATCCATTCAGCAGGTTTTCTTCGTACTTGGCTATCTCGTCCTTTTGCTCGAACGCCGCCAGGGAATAGACATCAAGAAGCACTGAGCCGCCCGGCTCCAGAATCCTGTGAAATTTGTTCAGAATTCCTTCTCTTTGTGTCGGGCTGAGGGCGCAGAAGTCGCACATGATCATCAGCACAAGGTTGAACCGATCTTCCGTCTCGAAGTCAAGGTAATTCTGTTTCACGTAGTTGATGTTCAACTGCTCGCGGGCGGCGACTTCCTTTGCGTACGCGATGGACCTTTCCGAGAAATCGATGCCCGTCACTCGCGCTCTGTGCTTTGCCAAGCGCGTCGTGTACAATCCCGGACCGCAGCCAAAATCCACAACAGTGCAGTCCCTGTCGATATTGAATCGGGACGCGATCCATTCCACCGATCGATGGATGAACTCCGTTTTCCGCGATGAAACATCGATAGTCTCATTGAGGTGAAACGAAAGCATCTGCCCTGACGTATGCGCGTCTGTCCACAGATCACCTGCCGAGTAATATTCAAAAGGATCAGGGCGTTCGTTGATTTTCGCCAACTCTTCAAACATCGTCTCTTTCATCACTAATATTTAACTCATCCCGGGCCTGGATATCTCCGAAAACCCTGTGACGCTCTCCCCCGGATCATGATGTGGTGCAATAGGCCGGGTGCGTCTAATCGTACTGTTCTCGACATGCCCGAGATATGATCCGGTCATTGAATATCTGTCCGGTTATTTAGTTTCTTATGGATTGTCCCGGAAGTCCTGCCAAGCCAATTGATTTGGCCCGACCCCAGCCACCAGCCACCACAGCGTGCCCATATCACATATCATGCTGTTTGCTATGATGCGGCAACGTGCTCAATATCTTCGTAAGCCATTTCATCAATCTGACTGATCTCCCAATTAGTTTGTAAATTTAACCAAAAACGAGGTCCGCCTCCTAAAGCCTTCGAAAGCTTCATTGCCATTTGCGCACTTATGCCTCTCTTACCACGACATATTTCATTGATTGTTTTTGGTAACACCCCGATATGTTTTGCGAGTGCTGATTGAGAAAGACCTATCTCGTCAAGTTCATCTCTCAGCACTTCACCGGGATGCACCGGAGTATAATGTATTTGATTCATTTCTTTATCTCCCTTTTAATGGTAGTCTACAATCTCGACATCTACCGCATTTTCCTTTTCTCATTTGAAACAAATACGATATTGATCATTGATTCGTAGGCTATATTGACCGTGCCTTTCTCCTTTCAGTTTTTCAAAACGATTCCCTCGTATTTCTTGCAAATCTTTCATTGAGGTGACAGCCCCCAAACGAGCGAGTTTTATTTGAGCTCTCCGGTGCATCTCCCTCGGAAGCGTTCGCAGAGCTTCCTTTGTGACGCTGCCATAATTGATATCTTCGGTTCCTTTGGTTTTGAAATTCTGAATAGCCATTTTTTGTCTTAGGAGGATTTAACCCAATTATACCGGAAGCCGGTATACCAGTCAATGGGTATTTCAGGGAAGACTAAATCTCGATGCAAAAAGGGATGTGATTTTGATCTACTTTAAATTACGGTAAAATATAACGCCGATGTCAGCAGCGCCCGCGGTTTTTAAGACGTCTGCTGGACTGAGAGGTGTGCGCCCCCGTCCCGTCTGCCCTATAGCGGGGGGCCGCGAGGCACCGTCTGAAGTTTACCCGCCTCTGGCGGGGTTGGCTGCCTTCGGCAGGTTTAGCCGCCTGTGGCATGGGAGCCCGAGTGCAAAGCTGTGAGGCCAGCTTTCAAGCGGGTTTGTGTAGTCACGCCATGGCGTGATTCACGTCCTTTTTATCCGCCTCAGGCGGAATCCGGGGAGATCTGTCTCACTTGCCGCTATCACAGGGTGGCTTCCAGCCCGGACCCAACCAATGACGCAAGGTTTGGGCTTTATCGATGAAGTCGCCAGGGTTGGCAAAACTCCTTTTCATTTGAAATGTATCCCCAGTAGCGTGCATTCAGACTGAACAGAGAGAATCTTACTTTCTAAACAGCGTTCCGCTGCCACACAGAAAGAAGTTTGTCATGTTAGTCAACAACGTCCTGTAGGTCCCCTGCGAGAAGTCTTCCTCTGACAAGTGACCTTTTGATGGGTACCCCTCATATCCACCCACTCCTTATCCCACGCAATCCCTCGCACCGTCTCGAGATGAAGCGTCCCCGGCGCCCGGTCTGCCTCCTCCCGGCGTGATATTCCCACGGCCTCATCCATGTCCGCCGATTTGGCCCCCTATCTGTCGGCAGTGGGTAATTGACGAAGAAAATACCGCAACCACACGTGAGCCATGATCAACCTTATCCATTCGTTCCAGAAACTTACTTTCTTTCCAGCGCCCCGCTCTCATACCCCCAATCTCATGGATGCATTTTTTCATGACCGTCTCCCTATGGCAAGCCATGACGTAAGTAGCACGCTATTTATCGCCATGCTACGTCAGGAAAATATCTTGACGATCGATGGTGAGATGAATAAACTAAGTTCATTGAACCCATATTTGGAGGCATCTTATGCAGACCGTCAATATCCACGAGGCAAAAACACATCTATCGCGGCTGGTGGACGAGGCTGCCAAGGGAAATGTTTTTATCATTGCCAAGGCCGGGAAGCCGATGGTCAAGGTGTTACCGCTGTCCGGTGAGGAACCGGATACAACTAAAAAGCTGGGCTTTATGTCGGGTGAGATTGCGGTTCCGGATGATTTTGATTCTCTTGGGGCAAAGGAAATCACCGATCTGTTTGAAGGTAAGCCATCGTGAAACTGCTCTTGGATACCCATATCGTCCTGTGGGCTGCAGGCCAACCGGAAAGGCTCTCGGAATCAGCCCGAACGCTCCTGACAACGCCTGAAAATATCTTGTTTTTCAGCGTGGCCAGCATATGGGAGATCGTTATCAAGCGTGGGCTGGGGCGCGACGACTTCAAGGTGAATCCACGACGCCTGAGGGACATGCTGATCGCGCATGGTTACTCCGAGTTGCCTGTTGGCGCAGAGCATGTCCTTGCCGTCGAATCACTCCCGCCGATGCACAAAGACCCGTTTGATCGCCTGTTGCTCGCCCAGGCCCGAACAGAGGGGATGATTCTCCTCACAGTTGACGCATCCGTTTCCCAATACAAAGAATCCGTGCTGACCGTCTAACATTATCGCGGGAGATCGTTCGCCGGTGCCTGCCCCGGTTCATCACATGGTACCACGCCTCTGCATATTCGCTTCTGAGAGGTGGTGACACGTTTTCTCTTTATCACATCATCATTCAAGAGTTGACGGCAGGCCCCCACCTATGTGGCTTCTGACAGGCGTTTCAGGGAATAGACGCCGTCCAACCCCTGAATCAGTCGCGGGCGTTTTTCGTGTTTGGATGAAAAATGGCCCTTGAACCCCTGATAGACCCGCGAGACGAACTCCTTGGTACCAATGATCCCGCTGTCTGTAAAGTACCGGGTCCGAAATCGGAACCGATCCACGTTGCTTAGTTCCAAGCCTTTCGAGCGATCTTTCACGTCCGGTATCAACCCGCCTTTTTCATAGACAAACCGCCTGTAGAAGGCCAGTCGTGCCCTGGCATTTGTGTGCGCAAATTCTCTCAGCCCAAAATCAGTTGAAAGAAACCGGTCCCGGTTCTGGGTCTGGGCATGATACCCCAGAGAACACCAGCGATACGCCTCAGGCCTTTTTGCGATACCGGCCCGGATGGGATTGAGATCGATATAGGCCAGGCAGTTGATCAGGGTGTCGCCATTATCCACGATCACGCTTTTGAAGCGTTCTGACCAGAAAAAGCCTTTTCGGTGGTGCCGACGATTGTAATACCTTGAAAAACCTTGTTTAATCTCTTTTATGAACTCCGATAGGGAGGCCCACTTTCTCCTTAACCCGGGAATCCCTTTCTCTTCCAGGTCCCTTTTCTCATCATCGCCATAGTAGAGCTTGAACCGTCGTTTGATCTCTTCGTCCGAATATTCACTCCCAGGATGCATCCGCACCAAGAGGT
>JAIPDI010000051.1 GCA_021737785.1 Deltaproteobacteria bacterium | reverse complement strand
TCGCCAGCAAAAAAACCTGGCTTTCAGGCACAGTTGACGTGTGTCCAAAAACCCATTCAGTTTCTAACCTCTTGTTTTCTCTGATTTTTTTCTGATCCATTTTTCTTCTTGACAGGAACAATATAGGATTGTCCCCCATTTCATCCGTCCCCCATTTCATCCCCCATTTCATTCCTATAGGTCGATTTGCTAAATAAGGCTTCGGCCCCGACGTTTTGCATCGCCTGGAGGATATTCTCATCGTTGTGCATGGTTAGTTCATGTGAACCGGGGCAGGCGAGAACCTGGGACATACGAGCTTGATGTGCAGCGAATACAGCTTCTTGCCCTCTCGTTCCTGTCTATTCGGCACCGTTCGCTCCAGTCAGATGATGTTCGAAAAGTTCCGCTTGACCATAAAGCCGGGATCGGGATATAAAATTAGGATTTGGCGCCGCTGCTTTTCGAGAGGATGCATTCTGGAAGATCGTTGACTCTCTTTCGATGAAATCGCGAGCTACCACGGTGTGAACCGCGATACCATTTGCAACTGGCTCTCTCAGTGAACATGCCGGGCCGACGGGTCGGCATGTTCTGGAAGTTCAAGAAGTCGGCTGCCGATGTGTAGGTTGTGTCCGGTGGCGCCGACGATGCGAAAGGCACTGGTGAGCAAGCGGCCGACTCGCCCCACCAAGAGAAAGGAGACAGATAAGCATGAAGAGGGTTCAACCAGGAAAATACCTCGGAGGAACAAGTGGGTAAGAGCTACGCCTCCGAGATCAAGACGCTCTCGGATACGCTTACGTGGGCGTCATCCTTGCCAATCGATGTGATGCAGCGTTTCGTCAATGAAACCTGCCGTGCATCTCTCGTCGCAGTTGGTTCAGGAGGTTCATCCGCCGCAGCTCACTTTGCTGCCCTTCTTCATCGACGCGTCGCGCGTGGCATGAGCAGGCACGCGACACCGCTTGAGCTGTTACTCGACGAAGCAGCACTCCACGCTCGAAGCGTCCTTTTTCTGTCTGCCTCAGGCAAGAACAAGGACGTTCTTGCAGCTGCTCGAGCTGCAGTTGCTGCCGAAGTCCCTAGCATCGGCGCGATCTGCACCCAAAAGGGTAGCCCGCTTGCTTCTGCTGTCTGTGCATTTTCCCGGGGATACGTGTTGGACGATCCTATTCCGTCGGGGAAGGACGGATATCTTGCCACGAACTCACTGTTGGCGACGATGGTCATTATCGCCCGTGCTTATGGTTGCTTCGATCCGCTCACAGAACCCCAGCGCCCGCTCATTGACGATTCATGGAAAGGGCGCGATTCCGTCGTCGTTCTTCACGCTGGTTGGTCGTCGCCAATAGCGACTGACCTTGAGTCGAGATTGCACGAGTCGGCGCTCCTCCATGTTCAAATCTCAGACTACCGCAACTTCGGCCATGGGAGGCATCTCTGGCTCGCGCAGCGCTATTCATCCACATTCGTTCTTACGTTAATCACGCCCGAAACCCAAGCGCTTGCCATGAAGACCCTTCGGCTCCTCCCCAAAGACGTGCCAGTGGTCCGACTCATTACAAAACAAAAGGGTCCCTCTGCCACAATTGATCTCCTCGCCCAAGCCCTTCACTGGACGCTAAAGGTTGCTGAGCGCCTTGGCACCGATCCGGGTAAACCAACTGTGCCTGACTTCGGGAGGCGGTTGTTTCATCTTGCACCCTCCCATAGCTTCAAGAGCAAGATCAATGTCCCCCTTGCCGTCGATCGGAAGCTACGGCGCTTGAACTCTACTTCTGACGCCGTTCGCTCCATCTACATCAGTGAGTACGAGTCCTTTCGAAAAGAACTCGCGGAGGCCGACATTGGTGCAGTCGTTCTCGACTACGACGGCACTCTCGTCCATCAGTCTGAACGCTTCGACCCGGTTTCGTCTGCCACCGCTGACGTTTTGTTGCGCGTTCTCAAACTCGGCCTATCCATAGGTATTGCAACTGGGCGGGGGCGTTCGGTTCGCCAGGCCCTACGAGATGCACTTCCCTCAAATATCTGGAAGAAGGTGTATGTTGGATACTACAATGGTGCCGACGTAGGCACCCTTGCAGACGACACAAAACCCGACAAGACGAGGCCCGCCGCAGCCACGATGATAGCAATAGAGAAGATACTCACCGAGGATAAGTTGCTCGCATCCCTTGCTACCATCGAACTGCGACCCTCGCAGATAACGGTAACCCCGAACGATGCCGAACCACGCGTGGACCTGCATCAACATCTCATGGACATGGTTTTGGTAGCGGGAGTCCCGAGTGCTCGAGTGCTATGCTCGGCGCATTCCATCGACATCATTGAGACAGAGACATCCAAAATGGCGGTCGTGCAACAATTGGCAGAGCTTGTATCCCCTCGAATGTTGCTCTGCATCGGCGACCGAGGGGGGTGGCCCGGAAATGACTTCGAGTTGCTTCGACACCGTTTCTCCCTAAGCGTCGATGAAGTTTCTTCGGCCCCAAGCTCATGCTGGAACCTCACCCCGCGAGGGTGTCTTGGACCTTCTGCTACCATTCGGTACTTGACCGCGCTTCAGCCCCACTCGGGTGCTGTGCGCATCAACCTGGATGCAATCGAAGACTCGGGGAATAGCGTATGAGGGTGCTTCACGCACCTATTATTGCGAGGAGTTTGGGAGGATGGTAAGACTTTGTAACGCTGTTGGAATGCCTGTGCGCGGACCTGAAACCGTTCTTAAATCTGGCCTGGCATGGCTGCTGTTGAATCATTGTCGGCGACTGGAGGCGAATGAGAGCGAGCTGCGGTTCGGTCTGGAAAAGCGACCAATGGTGAGGGGACAATGAACCAGGAATTCATACTCGGCAAGTTGAGCGAGATAATGAAGTGGGGCACCGACCAGTCACGGAGGGAGTTCGCCTGGCTCGACCTGATGTCGAAGATGAAGTACGACGGCTATCAGGACTTCAGAGCCGGGGCGCGGTTCGTGGAGAGCCTCGCCGACTGGCTCCAGCAGTTCCCGACCCTCGCCGAGCGGGAGACGGCCTACGGCTTCGTCCGAAAGTATCTGGTGTACGTGAGCCCCGGGGAGATGAACCACCTGGTCGAACTCTTTTTCCCGGAGACGGTGCAGTGGCGGTTGATGCAGAAGGCGGCCGCCCAGTCCGACGTCCCTATATACAGGTTGTGGGCGAACACGAAAGCGGCAGCGCTATACGACCGGCTTCTCCGCCAGACCCTCTTCATCGAGTTGAGCGATGGGGCGCGTATCGACGTGTTCCGGCGGGCGAACGCCGGCTTGGTGAGCAACGAACAGGTCGTCACGGCCCCCCGGATCAACAAGGCGAAGTGGGACGACCTGCTCAAGGACCTGCAGGATGACCTGAAAGATCCCGAGGCCCAGTTCGCATTCGTCTTCCTGGTCGACGACTTCATTGCTAGCGGTACCACGCTGCTGCGGTGGGAGAAGGATAAGAACCGCTGGAATGGGAAGATGCTCCGGTTCTGGGACGACGTCGAGGAGGCCGGCGTGGCGGGCACCCACTTCGAACCCACGTGGGTACTCTGTGTCCACCACTACCTCGCGACGCATCGGGCGAGGGAAACCGCTGAGCAGCGGCACGCGGGTGTGCTCAAGGAGCGGCGGGATGCCGGCCAGGACTGGTTCGAACGGGTCAAGTTCTCCTATGGCATGGTCCTCCCGGAGAGCTTCCCGGTGGATCAGGCACATCACGGAGAATTCCTGAAGCTCGTTGAGAATTACTACGACGACGTGATCGAGACAAAGCACATGAAGCTCGGCGGCGAGGACGCCCGGCTCGGGTTCGGGAAGTGCGCCCTGCCACTGGTCCTTGAGCACAATACGCCGAACAACTCGCTCTCCCTGCTGTGGGCCGACACCCCGGGCGAGAAGGGTAAGCACTCCATGCGGCCGCTCTTCCGCCGCCGCCAGCGGCACACATGAGGGAGGAATAACCATGGATAACCCATTCGAGCGCCGCGCCACCGAGTTCCTTCGCGATGACGAGGCTTTCCTCGCCATCGTCAGCCCTGAGCCGGTCACCTTCTACCTGAAGAAGCCAGGGCATGCCGGCCGGCTCTACGACCGGCTCGTGCTCATGCGGGGCACCCCCGGGAGCGGGAAGACGACCCTGGCGCGACTCTTCGAGTTCCCGAGTCTCGCCGCGCTCCTCCGGAACAGCTCAGTATCCACCTACCATGCCTTAGTCGGCGCGCTCACCGAGTGCGGGGCGCTAAACGGCGAGCAGCCGGCTGTCCTCGGTTGCCGGCTTCCGCTTGAAACCGACTACCGCGAGTTCTGGGAGTTCCCGTACGGAGAGTCGCTCAAGCTTCGGCTCATGACCGCCCTCATCCAGGCCCGCGCCGTCCTCGGCTGGCTCCGCCACCTCGCCGCCGCCGGGGTGGCGCCGGACAACATTGAGGTGGTGCCGCGGGCCGGCGCCGAGTCCATCGTGGAGTCCATAGGTGGGGTGAAGGGAGAAGACATCGGGCGCCGCGCCCGGGCGGTCGAGAAGGCCCTCTACCAGGTGATAGGGGCACTGATAGCTCCGACCGAGGCCGACCTCCCGCCGGAGGCGACTGCCGTGTACCAGCCGTTCGACATCATTGAGCACGTCCGGGTGCGGGTCGGGCCCGAGGGTCAGAAGCGTACCCTCGAGCTCCGCCCACTCGCGATCCTCGACGACGCCCACGTCCTCCACCCAGAACAGTTCCACGCACTACAGCGGTGGCTTATCCGGCGGGAGCTCCGGATCGCCAGATGGATGATCGCCCGGTTCGACGTGCTCCTCCCCCAGGAAGCGCTCGCCGCGGTTACCAAGGACCTCTCGGACGCCGCGAGCTACCCCGGTCTCAGCCAAGAGCGGGAGACAGAGGTGGTTCTCCTTCAAAGCAGCGGGCCGCGGCGGGAAAACCGGACAAACTTCCGCCGTATAGCGAAGGACATGGCCGGCCGCTACCTCCGGCGGATGCCGCTCCTCAGCGCCCGCGATCTGGTGGTCCTCGGGGACTTACTCAGCGATGAGGATCCAACCCTCGCGTCGTCGAAGTGCCGGCGGCTGCGAGAGATGGTCGACGCGGCGCAGCGACGGCTCAACGTCGCCGATAGCAGCCGAGAGACCTTCGAGAGAAAGGTCGCCGAGTTCCGGGTGGGCGGCAGACCGGTCGACGAGGACGTCGGCCTTGCGATGGTCGCCGTCATGCTCCACCGCTACGACAAGCGGCGCAGGGGCCCCAGCCTCTTCGGGACCGAGTACGACCAGGAGCCGTCACAGCCGGTCTCCGCGAATTCTTCGGTTTACGAGGCGGCGCGGCTCCACCTCCTCCAGAGGTTCGACCGACCCTTTTACTACGGCATCGACGACCTGTGCGACGCCAGCTCGGAGAATGTCGAGCAGTTCCTCCAGCTCGCGGCCATTCTCGTCGAGACCTCCGCGACGCAGATCATACGCTCCAAACCGGCATCTTTGACCCCCACCACTCAGCATCAGCTCCTCCGCAAGCGAGGCGAGCAGATCATCGAAGGGTGGAACTTCCCCCAGCACCTCCTCGTCCGCCGGCTGGTCACCGCGATTGCGGCTCGGTGCGTCGAGGTGACGGAACAGCCGAACGGGTGGCTCACGCCGAACGCCTTCGGTATCCTCCAGGAGGATTTCGACGCGCTCCCTGACTCCCACCCCGAACTCGCGCACGTGCTCCAGTTCGGCGTCGCCTACAACGCCGTCACCCTGGTACCGCACTACCCGTGCAAACGGAAAGAGTGGTGCCTCATCGAGCTCGGTGGCATGGTTGTCCTGAAGCATGGTTTGGCCCTGAAGCGGGGTGGCTTCGTCGAGAGCACCCCGCAGGCACTAGCCGCGATGCTTGAGGATCCGCGGCCATGACCAATCTGCGCTGGGGCCGCTGCATCTATCACCTGGGACAGCACACCGATAAGTTTCTGCGGGAATACCTCTCCCAGCCCGACCGACGGGTGCTGCTCGTAGCCGGCGCCGGATTCGACCCGCGGTCAACGGCTGTCGCAAGGCACATAGCCCAATATGCCGACGGGCGGGCCCGAGGGTACTTTGTCCGGGAAGAACGGCCCCGCCCGGACGCCGAGCTTGTCGCCCGGGGTGACCAAAACGAAGAGGCCCTTCGCCGGCTCCTCCCGGACTGCTCCGTCATCCGACTCGACGTCTTCGCGGCCGACAACGCGGTCGTCGGAGGACGGACGGCTGTCGGCCTCGTCAGCGATCTCGCTATCGACGACCTGACAGACCTCTTTGTCGATTTCAGCGCGCTCTCCATCGGCGTGGCATTCCCAATCGTCCGATACCTCCTCACCGTGACAGAGCGCCAGGGCCTGAACCTCCATCTCTTAGTAGCCGAAAATCCGGGGACGGACGCCGAGATCCGCTCAACCCCGACCGATGTAGCGGACGCGGTCCACGGGTTCAAGGGCGGTTGGGGGCTGGACGCGAGATCCCGGGCGGCGCGCCTCTGGATGCCCCAACTCGCCAGGGGAAAGCGGCCCGTGCTGGAGCGAATCCGGCAGCGGGTCCAGCCACACGCTTTCTGCCCGATCCTCCCATTCCCGGCGGACGACGACCCGCGTCTCCCCGACCGGCTAATCGAGCATTACTCGGAGGAATTCGAAAACACTTGGCGGGTCGATAGCCGGGACATCGTCTATGCCAGCCAACGGAGTCCCCTCGACCTCTATCGCACCATCCTCCGGATGGACGACTCTCGGAAGCGGGTTTTCGCCGACATCGGCGGCTCCCAGATTATCCTGTCACCGGTGGGCAGCAAGGCGCTTGCAGTGGGCGCCCTCATGGCCGCCCTTGAACGGGACTTCACCATCATGTACGTGGAGACCCTCAGCTATTCGGTCAACTTCGCCCATCTTGATGCGGTCTGGGGTGCACAGACCGCGGAACTGGTGCACGTTTGGCTAAGTGGCGAGGCTTACGCGCCGCACGGCAGCAGGGAAGACGCCGAATGGAAAAACAGCCCATGACCGCAGACGCAGCACAATTAGCGGCCGAGATCGGCCTCTTGGCTCTCGCTTTTGTTCTCTCCGAGGAACGGCCGGAAGAGCCCTGCTACTGGGCGGGCGGGACGTGCGGGAACGTGTTCGCCGTGCTCCGCGACCTCGGCTGGCAATCGGCTCCGATTTCGTCGGCGATGTCGTCGAAGCTTCTGTCTTTGGGGGCTCTACTTGCTGCCTACGGGCTGTCGCAGTGGCGTCGCGGGGGGTCTCCGGATTAAGGTGGGCGCTGTTCACGTCGATGCCCAGGGATATAACCTGACCGGCAATGTCCCGGCTGAGACGACCTTTGAGTGCTATAAGGCATGATTTGTATGGAGAATGATATGCCCCAACAATCTAGATCAAGAGTAATGGCTAAGGAGTGGTGCTTTGGTGCTGGCTTTGTCGCCTTGGATATCGTGCGGTCGATCAATGGGCGCACAACGGAACGGCGCTTTGCCGGCGGTTCCTGCGGCAACGTCTTGGCGATTTTGTCATACCTTGGGTGGAAATCCGCACCGATAGCTCGTATTGGCGATGATCAGCCCGGGCGTGAGCTCGTCAAGGATTTGGAGCACTGGTCGGTCGACACGCGGTTCCTTTTGCGAGAGACAACTGCGCAGACCCCGATCGTCTTTCAGGAGATCGTATTCAACGGACAGGGGGCTGCACGGCACCGGTTCAGCCGAATCTGTCCCAAATGTGGAGTTCACACCGCGAACTATCGTCCATGGCTTCAGCGGGATCTCAACGAACTCGTCGCGTCGATACCATCTGCATCGTTGTTCTATTTTGATCGGGTCGCTCGGGCGAACCTTGAGATTGCCACTCATGCGCGACAGAATGGGGCACTTGTCGTATTCGAGCCGTCCGGCATCAAAGACCCCGGCTTGTTTGATGAGTGCTTACATGCGTGCCACGTTTTCAAGTATTCCCACGAGAGACTGTCGAGTGTGCAGGATGCCGCCACTGATGCGGAAGTTCCAGTAGAGATAGAGACCCGCGGCAGTGCCGGATTGACGGTTACGATTCGACAAGGTCGGAAGACTGTTCATGAAGAGGAGTTGCCCGCTGTTCCCGCTCCGCGACTCAAAGATGCTGCTGGAAGCGGCGACTGGTGTTCCGCTGGATTCGTTCACGCTTTGCTCTCCGACCGAACTCGCTTGCTGAACCTGACAAGATGTCAAAAGGCGGTAGTCCGAGCCTTGCGTTGGGGGCAGGCTCTTGCTGCGTTGAACTGCTCGTATGAGGGTGCGCGAGGACTGATGTACGCCATGCCGAGGGCAGGGGCGGTCGCGGTCATCTCCGACATGTTGAAGGGGAATGATGTGAGCGGTCACATCGAAACGGCAGTGGCAAAGTATCGGCGAAGCAGTCGACGCGCGGGCACCTGCATTGTTTGCGACCGCGAGCTGAAGGGGCAATAGCAGTCCCATCTACTCACCAGTTCAGCACCAGCACTTGAGCAGGGGAAATTAAAACTGCTATAATTCCTCGGCCCTTATCAACAAACAGTTGAGAGGGGAAAGCGACCATTAGTCCTCATTCATTCATTGAAACAGCGGCTAAGCCGAAGAATGAATCCGATAGACCAAACAATTAGGAATTGCAAATGTATCCATGAGAACTGGCATACTGTTGGGCGGCAAATGACAAAAGAACTCAAGAATACCAAACCCATCTATGATAAGTTGAAGACGAGGTCATCCACTCGTATCCACAAATTAAGAAACCGTCTTGAGCTAAGAATTGATCTCAATATCTGAACGATTTCTGAGATAGTGCGGGTTGACAATACATTTTGGTATATGCCGTTTTTGGGAATTACATAAAGCCACGATGGCCCCGCCTATCCAAATCCTGAACACTCAAGGAATCATGCCATATGTTGTGGTGTTTCGATTTTGATTGGATGAAAAAAGCGTTCCATGGTATGGTAGCGATAAATCTGTGAACGGCATAGGCAAAATAGCAGGCCTGATGTCCTGAGCTTTTCTCCCACCTCTCTGACCTTTCGGCGAAGACGCCTCGATATACTCTTGCGCTTCACAGTGCGATAGCCATCCTTCCAGGTCTTTGCGCAAATGTGCATAAATCCCATAAAATCAAACGTTTCAGGCTTTCCTTCACCTCGCTTCGCTCGGTTCTCCATAGCAAATCGGCCGAACTCATTCAGGCGGGTCTTTTGGGAATTCATTTCCAGCCCAAATTGTTGCATGCACTCTTCCAATTCCAATTTCCTCGGCTGAGCCATTCAGGGCAAAAAAATCCGACCCCATGGGCTGAGTGCGTGGTATAAGGAGATTGTCCAATCCTTCGTTTGGGACGCAACCGCAACCGAATAGGTGGGAGGTAAAGATGAACAAGACAGCTTATTCTTTCCTGCTCTTTGGAGCCGCAATTCTTGCTTTCATGGCGATCCTGCCCCCTGCCTTCGGACGGGATGCATCCGTGAAAGAATTGGGGCTGCAGGGGAAAACCAGCGTGAAGGGTATCGTTATCCTGGTAACCTTTTCCGACGTAGATAATTCCGTGGACAAGAACCGCGTTCAAATGCGATTCACCAGGCACTTGAACGCCTACATAAGAGAGATGTCCTACGGGAAAGTTTCTCTGGAGGTTGATGTAACGAAAGATTGGATAAAAATGCCGAAGCCCGTCAGTCGATACAGGATCTCGTCCCGGAATCTCCAGGTGGACAAGTCCAGGGTAAGGGAATTGATCGATGATGCGCTCCACCAAGCGGACAAGGAGGTGGACTTTTCCCGATATTCTTTTACGGTCATCTTCATGAAGGCAAGCCTTCAGGAATACGGGATGATCGGGCTATGTGGATACCCCGGCATGCTTGGATGGGGCTCGAAAGACTCCCTGAAACTCGCCAGCGGCGAGAGTGTCAAGGGAGGGGTCGCTATTTTCTGTTTCCAGGCCCATCTTGGAACCCTGTTTCATGATGTCGCCCACATCCTCGGGGGGGTGAGGGAAGGAAAAAGAATGGTCCCATGCCTGTACGATCATGATCTGCAGGCAAAACCCGGCCCTATGCGCAAAACCTTCCTCGATGCGATCATCAATATGGGTTTCTGGGACCCGATGTCGTGCCATTTCTATAGGTGGAACCTGCCGCCGCCCGGCCTCTCCTCCTGGACCAAGATGCGATTGAACTGGTTGGATACATCCAAGATCAAGATCGTGAGACCGGGAGAGAGGGCTGAACTCATGCTGGACCCTCTCGAAGAAGGCTCGGCTGAAACCCTGGTGGTCAAAATTCCGATTTCTGCTGCCACCTATTATCTGGTGGAAAACCGCCAGCCCATCGGATTCGACAAGAACCTGCCCGGAAGCGGTATCCTGATCATGGTTGCCGATGATCGGATCGCCGAATGCCGCCATGGAAAGGCACCCGTCAGGCTGATGGACGCAAATCCCTCCATACCCCATCTGGAAGGAGCGGCATACGACATCGGTGGAAAGGATACTTTCGAGGATCCAAAAAACAAGATAAGGATTCAGCTCAGGGAAAAGATAGGGGGTACTTACAGGATTACTGTCAGCCCTCTCTGACCGGATTTTCATTGAGCATCTTCGAAGAGAACAAGAAGATTACAAGGGATGCCGCGCTCTGCAGATTCTTCCCGGACCACCTCATCAAAGAAGATATGGCCGTCTTCAAGATCCTGAATGATGAAGTTCAGCCCCTTTGGAAGGGCCGTTTCCCGCGACACCCGTCCTGAACATTGAATCCTGTTTTCATCGGATGGTGGGGAATTCGTGGCAGGGCAGGCGGTATAATGGGTCAGTTGAAGGGATTCCTTTTTATGCCCGGCGGGGAGTCACCTCTGAAAATTTCGTCAAGGTTCTGAAGGGGGCTACAGTACCAGATATTTCTTGATCACCGCATCATCACCCCAGATGCCATCCATGGTCCCCTCGTGCACGATGCATCCCTTCTCAAGGATATACCCCCTGTCACAGATCCGTCGGCAAAATTTCAGATTCTGGTCGGCCAGGAGAAGGGTCATCTCCCTCTCCCGTATCTCCCGGATAACATCAATCAGGCTGCGCACGATCAATGGGGCCAGACCCTCGGAAGGCTCATCCAGGAGAATCAGGCCGGGGTTGGCCATGAGGGTCCGTCCCAGACCCAGCATCTTTTTCTCACCGCCCGAGAGGTTCAGCCCTTTCTGTCTACGCCGTGCCCGCAGCACGGGAAAGAGCGCCTCCACCCGCTCGCGGGTCCAATGACCCGAATGGGGCGAGAGCCGGCGGGCGATCTCCAGGTTCTCTTCGCAGGTGAGATCGGGAAAGATGCGCAGATCATCGGGCATATAGGCCAACCCCAGCCGGGAAATGGCATCCGGGGCCTTTCCGAGAATCTCCGCATCTCTGAAGCGGATAGAGCCGCTACGGGGCCGCGTGAGGCCCATAATGGATCGCAAGGTGGTGGTCTTGCCCACGCCGTTTCGGCCGAGCAGGGCAACGACTTCTCCGGAATCCACCTGGAAGGAGACATCCTGAAGGATATGCGACGTCCCGTAGTATGCATTAATGGCTGCCACCCGGAGGATCATGCCGCCACCTCTTCACCCAAGTAGACCTCCCTTACAATAGGGCTGTTCTGGATCTCCTGTGTGGTGCCGTCTCCAATAATCTCCCCATGATGGAGAACGATCACCCGCTCGGAAAGAGAAAACACGATATCCATGTCATGCTCCACAATAACAAACGTCGTCTTCCCCTCCGCTGATAATCCCCTGATATTTTCCAGAACCCTCACCCGTTCAACAGGGTTCATGCCTGCGGTCGGCTCATCCAACAAGAGAAGCCGGGGTCTCACGGCCAGGGCGATGCCCACCTCCAGCGACCGCTGGTCCCCATGGGAAAGGGCACCGGCAATGGTGTGGGCTTCTGCCGCCAGCCCCACGCGGTCCAGGACCCGGCCCACCTCTTGGTGAACGCCGGCTTCCCGGGCCACAGGGCGAAACAGCCCCCGGGCCCTTCGCCGCACGGCCAGGACCGGGATCTGGACATTGTCAAAAACCGTCAGGTCGGGGAAGATATTCACCACCTGAAAAGAGCGACACAGACCCATCTTTACCCTATGATGGATCGACAAACGGGTGATATCCGTGCCTTCAAAGAGGATCTGTCCTGAGTCCGCAGGGAGAGAACCGGACAGCATATTAATAAGAGTGGATTTCCCGGCGCCGTTGGGACCGATGATGGACGTCAAGACCCCTTGGTCAATGGTCAGGTCCAGGTTATTGGCTGTGATAACCCTGCCGAATGCCTTGCTCAGCCCCTTGATCTCCAGAAGCGGCGCGTTCACCGGGCACCCCCTGATGCGGCAACATGACTTTTTTCGCCACGAAATAATTGGGCGACCCCGCCCACAACTCCTCCCCTGAGGCCCATAATGATAACCAGGAGGATGAGACCGAACCAGAGCATCCAGTTCTGAGTGAAGCGTTCGATGATCTCCCGGAAGCCGATAAAAATGATACTCCCCACAATCGGTCCGGTGAAGGTCTGTATCCCGCCGATGAGGCTCACCAGGATCGGCTCGGCCGAGTGGCTCCAGTGGGCTGAAAAGGGATTGGTGTAACTCTCAAGGAGCGCTCCCAATGCACCCGCCAACCCTGCGAACGACCCGGAGATCACAAATGCGGCCAGTCGATAATTCCTGACCGATAGACCTGCGAATTCAACGCGGCGGTCGTTCTCACGGATTCCTGACAGAACCAGCCCGAAGGGAGACTTTCTGATAAGGTAAACAAGAACAACCGTCAGGAGGAAGCAGAAAAGAACAAAGAAATAGTAGTGGCTTGTCTCGGAGATAGAGAACGTGGCAATCCCCAAAGAGATCGGCGCCCGAACAATTCCCACCAGCCCGTCATCTCCGCCGGTCACCTCCCGCAGATTCCAGATCAGGGAAAAGACCATCATTCCAAAGGCCAGCGTCAGCATGGCAAAATAGATTTCCGTGTGCCGGACGCAGAAAAACCCGATCACCAGGGCCATGATGCAGGCCAATCCCATCCCCGCCATGATTCCCAGCAGGGGATTTGTCGTCACATGGATGGAGAGCAATCCCAATCCATAAGCACCGCCTGCGTAGAAGGCGGCGTGGCCAAAGGAGAGAAGGCCGGTACGTCCCAGGAGGAGATTGTACCCCAATGCAAAGATGGAGAGGATCAAGACCCGCATGCTCATATAGACCACAAATCTCCCTGCAAAAAGACCGATGGCCATCAGACCCGCCAGAATCAAGGCGACACATATATAGGGCCAGAAGCGCTTCATTTACGCGGCCTCCCCAAACAGGCCCTGCGGTCTCCAGAGCAGCACCGCGGCCATCAGGATGAATGTCAGAAACATGTCGAAGGTAGGGATAAATCGGGTGCCGAAGGAGGACAAAAGCCCGATGATCAGGGCGCCTAAAAAGGCGCCCTTGAGGCTGCCGAGACCCCCTATGACAGCCACCACAAAGGCATCGATGATAATGGCCTCCCCCATTCCCGGGGTTAACAGGCCTACATACGGCACCGCAAGCCCGCCGCCCATGGCCCCCAGCCAGGTTCCGAAGACGAATACAGCTGTAAAGAGCGCCGGGACCCGCACCCCTATGGCCGAGGCCATCTCCCGGTCTGAAGAGGCGGCGCGGATAGTGCGGCCCCACCAGGTTTTCTCCAGAAGCGCCCACATGCCCACGGCCACCAGAGGACCCACGCCGATGATAAAAAGGTTGTATACGGGGAAGTTACGGCCCAGGATGGGGATGGATCCGGAAAGCCCCGGAACCGTGGGCGAGCCGATGGATCCGCCCCCCCAAATCACCTTAACCAGATCATCAAAGAGAAGCACAAAGGCAAACGTCAGTAACAGCTGGTAAGGAAGCGCAAGGTGATACACATAGCGGAGGAAATATCTCTCCACCACAAAGCCGACCACACAGACGCAGAGGGGTCCAAACAAAAGACCCAACCAGAAATTGTGCCCCAGGAAACCGAGGAGGGTATAACAGAAATAGGCCCCTAACATATAGAAACTGCCGTGTGCGAAGTTAAGGACCCCCAACACACCAAAGATAAGGGTCAGCCCGCTGGCCACCAGCCAGATGAACATCCCGGTGGACAGACCGGCCAGACACACATGGACGATGGACTCCAGCATCGGAATCAATCTCCGTAAGCGTTTGTGGAAAGGCCCCTGTCCGCCCGGATACGGTGCCCTTGGCGGACAGGGGTCAGCCCCCATGGAAAACAGATGTCTTAGAAAGGCGGCTTGGTGCCCGGGCCTTCAAACGGCGGACGGTTGAAGCATTCTTTGGCCGGGATGACCACCTGTTTGCCCATCACCTTAAACGGATACTTGGGATCGGATTTGGTCAGGCCCCAGGGGACTTCGTACATGGCCTGATGATCCTCTTTCCTGAAAACCCGGTCACCGGCAGGCGATGCCAGCGTCATCCCTTCCAAGGCGCTGATCACCTTGGCGGTGTCTTTGGATCCGGCCGCTTCCACCGCCTTTTTGAAGGCGTACATGGTGGAATATCCTGTTTCAGATACATAGGCCGGATAATGATTCCACCGTTTGTGGAACCGGGCCACCCAGTCATTGTTCATCGGCGTGTCCGGATACTGGAAGAAGTACCGGCCGGAGATCCAGATATTGTCGGGCATTTCGTTTCCGAGACCTTCCAGCACATCCATGGCGGCGCCTACCGGAAGGAGCACGTGTTTGATCTTGTCAAACATCCCGGCCTGTTTGGCCTGTTTGACAAAGGTGATCAGTTCCCCGGCCCACTCGGTGGAATAAAATCCATCCGGGCTGGCGTCCATAATGGTGTTGATGTGGGATCGGAAATCAGTGGTGCCGAAGGGGGCCCACGATTCTGCTGTGAATTGCGCATCCGGTTTGAGTTTGCCCAGCGTATTCTTGAACATCTCCCAACAGGTGTAGCCGTATTCATACTTGGGGCTGACAGTTGCCCATGTCTTGGCAGAAAGATCCTTGGCGATAAATGCCGCGGCATTGCCGTCCTGGTAGGTGGGGGTGCAGATGCGGAAGACCTGTTTGATGCCGTTTTTGAAAACCTGGTCTTCGGTCAACTTTTCCGTGGCCGCGTGGGTGACCATCAGTATCCGATCCAGTTCCTTCATAACAGGGGCCAGGGCCAGGGCCTGGCCGGATGAATCGATACCCCCTAAAAAATCAGCCCCCCAGCTGTCCACAAAGTAGCGTGCGTTCTTAATGGCCTCGGGGGCCTTCAGCGTGGAGTCCCTGAACTCGATCTCCAGCTTGGCCCCGGCGATGCCGCCGGCCGCGTTGATCTCCTCCATGGCCATGACCGCACCCATCTTGTGGAACTCTCCGTAACCGGCCAGGGTCCCGGACATGACCGCCTGGTACCCCACCTTTATGGGGCCTTTGATGGCGGGAGTCGCCGCCCATGCACCGATCGGCTTTAAAACACCCGGGCCTAAGGCGATCGCACCGGCCGTGAAAACGCCGGCCTTCATAAAATCCCTTCTGGTTATCCCTTTGTTTCCCATAGCCATCCTCCTCTTGGTCTAAAAGTTTCTGATGTTTTCCGTACCCGAAACCCTCTTAGAAATAAGACGGCAGCTTATGCATTTGGATTCCTATGAAGAGGAGATGTGTTCATCCGCTTAAGATGTCGGCACGGTCGGCCGGAAAAGAATTGGAGGCATATCGATCGCTAACACTGATTTTACTCATAACAGCTCACTTACACAGTGTCAAGACGAAATCCCACGATATTCAAAGTGCTTTGGTGCCCTCCTGATCATCCCAGAGACGCCCTGGAGGGCGTCCTTGAAAGTATCGTGAACCATTTCAGTCAGATAGCCCTGATGGGCGCCATTGTGCCCCCAGCCCGGGCTTCAAGCGCCTCGGATTCATCGGCAGGCCCTTGGGCAACGGTCATTAGAAATAGAAAGCCACCCAGGCGAGGATGTTGTTTGACGGCCGGTCGGTAAGGCCGGTCCCGGGGATTTCCCCTCCGCCGTATTCCGTGTTATGCCCGCCCCAATACAAGGAGGCCGATACGTTCAACCGGAGGTTGTCTAACATATCCCAGGTGAGATAGGGCTGGATGACGCCGCTGGGATCGGCGATATTGGTGATGGCAACCAACTGGAAATTCACCAGAGGGTGCAGTTCCACCCTTACCAGAGCATCCATGTAATGGCGTCCCCGGACATAGATTTCACCCCTTAAGAGTCGTTTTCGGAGGGCCTCGTTTTCAAACGCCTCCGAATAATGGTCCCGACTCTCGCCCAGGCCGTTGTAGTAATACTCCACCCATCCATAGAAATTCATTCCCCACCACACCCAACCATAATCCACATTGGCTACGAGGCTCACGAACCCGGAGGCGTCCTCCTTCAGATATGTCCACGTGGTGTTCAGACGCAGGGCGCTGCCTCCCATATAACCGACGACACCCGCTCCCACAGGGAAATCCTGGTAATGGCAGGCGCCTATAAAACTGAGTTCCCATTCGGTATCGGGAATCATAAGATGATAGTTGGCGGCCACCGAGGATTCTTCCCAACTGAGATCCCGTGTTACAACGTTTCTGCGGGGGATATAGAGCAATTGAAGGTCTCCGTATTGATCGCCGGGATTCACTTGAACGGATAGGGCGTCCTCCCCCTGTTTGTAGTCGCGATCCAGGGTGGTGGGCGCAAAAGGGGTGAAAATATCAAAGGGATTGAAGAGCATTCCATCCCCCCAACTGATGGCCTGGCGACCTCCCTTAATGACGCCCCACGAGGGAAACAGGGACAGGGATAACCGGTCGAACCGGTTAACCGCGTAAAGCTTCTCCCCCTCCTCCCATGTCCAGGTCAGGTTCATGAGACGTCTCCGGTCATTGATCAGCGATTGCGGAATGAGGATATCCGAGCTTCCCCCGCCCTGGCCTTCCTGAAATTCCGACAGTATTCCTCGAGTCTCGCTCCATACAAGGAAACTTTCGTTGTGGACCTCCAGTTCCGCCACGCCATTGAAACTGTAGCGCCCTTTCAAACGGAGTTCATTCTGGGCGTCCCACACCACGCCGTTCTCTGTTGCGTGATAGATGCTCCCTGAAGCAGGACGGCTGAGAGCCAGACGCGTTTTGAAATGACCTCCCAGTTCCATGTTTTCCATGGAAAAAAGGCCGCTGAGCGAGGAAGGGTTCGATGAGACGGTGTTCTGTGAAGAAACGTCCTGGGCAGAGGCATTGAGGCAGTTGAACAGAAACCACAGGAACCAAAACAGTTTCCATAAGAAACTGCGGCACCCTCCAGAGAAATGCGGACGGGAGGCAGAACCGGATTCCATGTCTCAAATCCCTGCGCGGCAAGACTCAATTGCGGTTGACGACGGTCTCCACGACCGTCCCGTCCTTTAACAGGATGATCCTCTGAGCGCGTTCCATGACCATCTTGTCGTGGGTGGAGAAAACGAATGTAATTCCATTGTTCTCATTGAGCTTTTTCATGAGGTCCAGGAGTTTTTCTCCGGTTTTCGAGTCCAGGTTGGCAGTGGGCTCATCCGCCAGGACAATGGCCGGCTCCGAGACAATGGCTCGGGCCACGGCCACCCGCTGCTGCTGCCCCCCGGACATTTCGGCGGGACGACGCGTCATAAGATCCTCCAAATCCACGTCTCGCAGAATGGCGCGAGACCTTTTCAATCGCTCGGATGAAGGAATGCCTTGAAGCATCATGATGAATTCGACATTTTCAATCGCCGACAGGACGGGTATGAGATTGTAGGATTGGAAAATGAACCCGATCTTATGAAGCCGCATATCGGCAAGTTGCGATGACTTCAGTCTGGTGATGTCCTGGCCATCCACCACGATCTTCCCTTGAGAGACATCGTCCAGACCGCCGATGAGATTTAGAACCGTTGTCTTTCCGGATCCGGAGGGCCCGGCGATGGCGATAAACTCACCCTTTTCCACTTCCATGTCGATGCCTCGCAAGGCCTTTACTTCCACCTTGCCTTGCTGGTAGGTCTTCTTGACGCCATTGCATTTTACGATGGTCATTTTTTTCCTCATCAGTTGTGGGTCATCGCCTGCACAGGGGCTATACCACCGGCTTTGAAGGCAGGATACAAGTTGACGACGATTCCCAGAAAGAGAACCAAGGCGTTGGGGACAATTAATTCCGTCACCTTGAAAACAGGAAAGATGATTTTGGGAAAGCCCAGCTGCTCGGCACTGGCCGCATAGGCGCTCAAATTGATGCCGCCGGCGTGTACAAGCCATTGGACCGCCGCGAGGGTCAGCAAATCCCCCAATACGATTCCGATGATGAGGAGCCACACGGCTTCGATGGTGATCTGGGTGATAATCCACCGGGACTTCATGCCGATGGCTCTCAGGACGCCGAGCTCTCGAAATCGCTCATAGACCGCAATGAGCATGGTGTTGACCAGGCCGAAAGCCATGGCAACAAAAAGGATGGCATACCAGATGTAGATAAAACCGTCCCATATCTCCAGGGTGGAGGTGATCAACGGCAACAGCTCCTTCCAGGACATCACCTCATAAGTGTCGTTCCCTATCCGGGATTGGAGCCATTGGCGGAGAGGAGGGACCTGGTCCATATTCGGAGCCATAAAACAAAGCTCGGACACGGCATCTCCCATCTTGAGCATTCTCTGTGCCGATGGAAGAAGAATGAAAGCGAAATGCTCCTCCGTTTCATCCGTCTCAGCGCGAAAGATGCCTGTGATGCGAAATCCCCCGGATGCGATTCTTCCTTCCCTATCCTGGGAGGTCAGAACCAGTTTTTTGCCAGGTTCGGTCTCGAATTTCCGGGCCAGTGATTCCCCGATGAGGATACCGTATTCATCCTCATTCGTAAGATATTGCCCCTCCGCAACAGCGGATCCGATGAAAGACACCCGGGCTTCATCTTCAGGCACGATTCCGACAATGACGATCCCTGCTGAATTCCGGGCATTGCTCACCACACCGGGAACCCTCACCCGTTGCGTCCAATATACGTTTTCGGGAAGTCCTTGCAGCTTCCGGGTGATATCTCTTACCGAGTCCATGGTATAATCGATGCTCGGATCATTGAAAAACCCCGTTCTGTGGACCTGGACATGGCCGGTCAGCGTGCGAATGCTGCTTTCGATCATCTGGTGCATGAGTCCCGTCATAAGGGTCTTCATGAAGACCATGCCCCAGGTGCCGATGATGATCGAGATCAATATGATGATGGTGCGCCTCGGCATCCGCCATAAATTCCTCCAGGCCAGTAGTCCAAGCATGTCTACACTCCGCCTTGCCTTTGTCGTTTTGTCTCAGACATCTTCCATCGCCGTGTGCCCGTTATCCTGTCGACAGGGCACTATTTTTCAAACTGCCCGAAGGGCTTTCGCAGGTTCCAGTCTGAATATCCTCAGGACAGGAAACACGGCCATGACCAAGGTGACCATCAGGATCACCGCCGGGCCCATAAGGATAGAGATGAGACTGAGTCTCGGCCACATCCGCGAAGGCATGCCCCACTGGGCCATGATATCGCCGGCCCCGGGGATTTCAAACCCATGAACCTGAAAATAATAGGTGAGGAGACATCCGCCGATAATCCCAAAAAAAATGCCCAGCAGACTCATGAAAGTCGATTCCAGAAGCACCAGTTTTACTACCTGACCAGGCCTCATGCCCAACGACAGAAGCATTCCGAATTCCCGGGTCCTTTCCATAACGGACATCACAAAGGTGTTCATGATGCCGAAGGCCACAATAATCACCAGGATGCTGTAATTGATCCAGCCGCTGACCATATCCACCTGAATAGACTGATCCAGACCCGGCAACAGGTCTTGCCAGGTCAGGACCTGCAAGGAATCCGACGGGAAGGAAGATCGAAGTCGCTCCCTGACCGCCTGGGCGAGGGCCGGTAGCTTATCCAAATCCTTTGTGATGACCACAAGCTCGTGAACAGAGTCCCCCATGCTGAAGGTTTCTTGAAATGTCTTCAGAGGCATTTGAAGAGAAGAGCGATCGAAGTCGGGCTGGCCGGTACTGAAAATCCCTCTAACCCTGACGACACTCGCGGCAATGGAGCCATCCAAGCCCTGCCCCAGCAGAACCAGTTCATCGCCCACGTCAACCGCCAGATTCTTGGCGAGAATGGTCCCGATGATGGCTTCATAACCGTTCTCATTCTCAAGATAGCTTCCCTTGCGAATGACCTGGAAAATGGTGGTGACTTCCTTTTCTCTGGCAACGTCCACTCCCACCACCCAGATGCCGTAGGTGCGCCGGTCCGAGGAAACCAGACAAAAGGAATTGGCGCGGCGGGATATGGCACTTATCAGGGGGAGATCTTGAATGGCCTGGATGACTTGCATGGGAAATTCTACTACCAGACGAATCTTCTTGTCCTTGTTGTACCCGTCAGCCTGCACCTGGAGGTGGCCCGTATGCCGTTTGACCGCAGCGTCAATCATGGTGTCGTAGGAACTGAATTGCAGGGAGATGGAAAAGATGAGCAGCGAAGAAGCGAACAGGATAGCGGAGATGGTCAGCAGGGACCGTCTCTTGTTCCGCCAGATGTTGCGCCAGGCGATTTTTGTATTAATGGACATGGGCGATCGATTCCTTGCCCCTGGAAAAACCCTGGGAACCGGGCGTAGTCATCATCCTTTATCGTGCATGGTCATCGGACTCTCGGGTCTTTCAGGTTGGATATGGAAAAGAAGCCATCCGTTATCGGGATGTCGAATTTTGCCTCTTTGTATATTACCTGCGTATATTCGTCAGGGTCTTCGCCCTTTCTCATGTACCAGATTCGAGGAAACAGCTTCCCTCCCAGCATGACGATGTCGGACGTGGTCATCGCTTTCACCAGCTGCATGTCTTCGTCAAAAAAGCTCTGCTGCAGGAGGATATGATCGTCTCGGATTTTCATGTGCTGCATTCCCCAAACCACAGGGGCGTTGGGCCTGGGCATGAGCTTAATCGTATAGACCTTGTGGTTGTCTTGAGAGGCCACCCCCATCATCTCATGGGTGTAGTCCTGAAGGATGGTGTCGGACTTGGCCAGGTCATCGTTGGAAAAGTCAGACCCCATCCATGCCTGAGACATCATGGAGGGGGGAATCTTGATAACACGGTTTACCTTGGGATTGTAGGTCCACATCTCACGGTCCTTCTTGAGAGTGCCGTTTCCCGCATCTTTGGCCGGGGCGATGACGCGAAACAGGGCGTCCTCCCTCCCCTTACTCCAGCCCTTGAGTGTCATCTTGCGCTCCCAATCGGGACGGTGGATGATCATGTCTACTTCTGTTTCTGAAGACTCGCCGCGGTAATAATCAAAGGCCTTTTCCAGTATTTCCTTGGCTGTTTCACACCGGGCAACATCTGTCATGGACGAGGCCGCAAGAAAGAGAACCACCACAGCAAACACCGTCCATCTCTTCCTTGTCTTCCGCATCCCGGTTCTCATCATATCTCCTCCTGTATGGCCCATGCGGTCAAATCATTTTGTGGCCCATCATCAAAGATCACGGATGTGGACATGAGGGGATAATCGTTTTCCATCTTTTAGTGAGAAATCCGAATTCATACCGCCCCGGTAAGGGTGAAAAATCTGTGATATCCCCAATTCACATACCTCGGAGCGAATCTTATGATACTGATTCCGTATCCGGATGTCTACTTCAGACCGACCTCCCATTTCATGCAACCATATCGGGGTTCCCAACATCATTATATAATATCATATAGTTACACCTTGTATCGAAGTGTTGTCAAGCCAAAGACCAGGGGACCGAAAAAGGTAAATCCAAGAAGCGGGAAAACTCTGGCTGGAGTACCACGGTCAGGCCGCCTTGGGAAAATATTTTTCACTTGTCAGGGCCATATTTCCGGTAATCGAACAGACAATTGCATCTATCCCAAGCCTGTGCTAAATTGAGGTGAAGACGATATGGTGACCTCATCCAGCCAGATGATGACGCCTTGACACCCTGGGTGAATGAAGGTAACAAATCATAGAGTCTGTGTGCAGCCTTCCGGATGTGAGGACGGATGCACCGCCGTCTGGCCCAAGGTCAAACACCGGCCACTCTGCTTGAGGAGAGGATAATATGCCGTCAGATATTTTTGACCTGAACAACAAGGTCGCCATGGTGACCGGCAGCACGAGAGGCCTGGGAGAGGTATCCGCCATGGCCCTGGCCAAGGCAGGCGCTGATGTGGCCGTATGCGGAAGGAACACCGGTGATCTGGAGCGGGTCTCCGGAGTCATCAGGGAGCTGGGAAGAAACTCGGCAGGGTTCGTTCTGGACGTGACCTCCAAACAGAGTGTCCATGACGGGGTAGACCGAATCCTGAAGCACTTTGGCAGGGTGGACATCCTGGTCAACAACGCGGGGTTGAACCACAGGGTGCCGGCCCTCGAATACTCTGAAGAGGCCTGGGACCTGGTCCTCACCACCAACCTGAAGGGTTATTTCCTGGTGGCCCAGGCCGTGGCGCCCCAAATGCTCGAGCGGGGCTACGGCAAGGTCATCAACATGAGTTCCATCCTGGGGAAAATCGGGCTCCCCAATCAGCTTGCCTATGCCTCTGCCAAGGGCGGGGTGGATCAGATGACCAAGGTCATGGCCATCGAGTGGGCCAAACAGGGGGTTCGGGTGAACGCCATCGGCCCCACCTATTTCGAGACCGAGATGGTGACACAAATCCGCAACGATCCGGAGCGCTTCACATTCATCAACGAGCGAACGCCCATGGGCCGATGGGGATATTTGCCGGAATTGGAAGGGATTGTCATCTTTCTGGCGGCCCCGGCGTCCGACTTCATCACCGGGCAGACCATCTATATCGACGGCGGGTGGACGGCGTGCTGATGAGGAGGAGGATAACATGGAATCCCTTTATGAAAAACGGCCTTGGCTGAAGAATTACCCCGAGTGGTCCCCCGGCGATCTGGAGATAACAGATGATACCGCTATCCACGACTTTGAAAGAACATCGGCCCGGGTTCCCGATGCCACGGCCATAATCTATTTCGACCGGGTTATCATCTACGGAGAAATCGACACGCTTTCAAATCAGCTGGCCGCAGCCTTTCAGGATATGGGGATTAAAAAGGGAGACCGGATCGTGGTCGATCTTCAAAATGTCCCTCAGTTCCCCATCACCGCCTATGCCGCATGGAAGGCAGGGGCCATTGTGGTGCCCCTCAACCCCATGTACAAGGAGAAGGAGCTGGCCTATTTCTGCCAGGATTCAGGCGCCAAGCTATTTGTGACCCTGGATGAAACCGCATCCGATCTCGATCTTTCCTTTTTGGACGGCACCGCTGTCAAGGCTGTCATTACCACATCCCCCCTCGATTTTCTTCCTCCTGGAACCGACCTGCCCGGGCTTTTGAAAAAGATCAGGAAGGCCCCTGTGTCCGGTGCCATGGACATGCTTCAGTTGATCGAGAAATTTCTGGGCAGAAAACCGAGTGATCCAGGGGTTGCTCCTGAAGACGTGGCCTACCTGACCTACACCTCGGGGACCACCGGTTCTCCCAAGGGCGCCATGAACACCCACGGCAACATCGCCTTCAACGCCCGAGTGTATCAGGCCATGCAGAAAATCGATGCTCATGATGTGGTGCTGGGCGTGGCTCCCCTGTTCCATGTCACCGGAGAGGTGGCCCACCTGGCCGCCGCAGCCTTAACCGGGATTCCGGTGGTTCTCTATTACCGCTTTGATGCGGAAGAGACCCTCCGTCTGATCGAACAGTGGAAGGTGACGGTAACCGTGGCCTCCATTACCGTATACATCGCCTTATTGAATCATCCGGATATGGGGAAACGGGACCTCTCCAGTTTCATCAAGGCCTACAGCGGCGGGGCCCCTGTGTCCGAGGCCACCGTAAAGCAGTTTCAGGAACAGACCGGGCTGTATCTGTATAATGTCTATGGCATGACCGAGACCAACTCCCCTTCCCATATCGTGCCCTGGGGCAGGAGGGCCCCGGTGGACCCGGAAAGCGGGGCACTCTCGGTGGGGGTCCCTGTCCCCAACTGCGTCATGAAAATCATGGATCTGGAGGAGGGGACCCGGGAACTCTCTCCCGGTGAGGTCGGGGAGATCATTGATTCCGGTCCCATCCTCATACCGGGATACTGGCAGAAGCCCGAAGAAACCGCCCATGCCATCCGCGGCGGCTGGCTCTATACCGGAGATGTGGGCAAGATGGATGAGGACGGCTGGTTCTATGTGGTGGACCGGAAAAAAGACATGATCGTGGCGTCCGGCTACAAGGTCTGGCCCCGGGATGTGGAAGATGTGATCTATCAGCATCCAGCGGTAAAAGAGACCGCGGTGGTGGGGGAGGCGGATCCTTACCGGGGGGAAACGGTCAAGGCCTTTGTTGCATTGAAAGAAGGGATGAAGGAATCTGTCACGGCCGAGGATATCATATCCTTTTGCAAGGCCCGCATGGCCGCCTACAAGTACCCGAGAAAGGTGGAATTTGTCTCTGAAATTCCCAAGACCTTGACAGGTAAATTTCTCCGCCGCACCCTCAGAGAAAAAGGAGCAGCAACAAACCGATAAAGGAGCACCCATGAAACTTAAAAACGGCGCCGAATATATCGAGAGTCTCAGGCAGTTACACCCTTGCATCTATTACAAGGGCAAGAAGATTGAGGATGTGACCCGTCACCCGGCCACGGCCCCCCATGTGCGGGCCGCGGCCATGACCTATGCCCTGGCCAATGATGATGAATACAAGGACCTGGCCACCGCGGTCTCACACCTGACCGGCCGGACCATCAGCCGGTTCACCCACGTGCATCAGAATATCGAGGACCTGATCAAGAAGATCAGGCTCCTGCGGGTGCTGGGCCAAAAGACCGCCACCTGCTTTCAGCGGTGTGTGGGCCATGACGGGATCAACGCCACTTACTCCGTGGCCTACGAAATCGATGAAACGCACGGGACAGACTACCTGGAACGATTCAAGCGTTGGCTGATCCGGATCCAGGATGAAAACCTGATGGTGGTGGGGGCCATGACGGACCCGAAAGGCGATCGGTCCAAGAGTGCAGCGGACCAGCCCGATCCGGACCAGTATCTCCATGTGGTGGAGCGGCGGGATGACGGGATCGTTATCCGGGGGGCCAAGATCCATATGACCGGGGCCGTGAATTCCCACGAGATCCTGGTCATGCCCACGTCGGCCATGGATGAGCGCTCAAAGGACTATGCCGTGGTCTGCGCCGTTCCGGTGAATGCGCCGGGGATCACCATGATCTTCGGCCGCCAGGCCAACGACGACCGCCGCGACAATCGGGAGCGGATTGACGTGGGCAAGCCCTCCTTCGGGGCCGTGGGCGGGGAGGCGGTCATCGCGTTTGAGGATGTCTTTGTTCCCGCAGAGAGGGTGTTCATGGACGGCGAGACGGATTTTACAGGGGCCCTGGTCTATCGATTCGCCGCCCACCACCGCGCCAATTACGGGGCCTGCAAGACCGGCCTCATGGACGTCCTGACCGGGGCCGTCAGCTACCTGGCCCAGATCCAGGGAACCGCAAAGGCCTCCCATGTCAAGGATAAGGTCACGGAGATGATCCACCTGTGCGAAACCCTCTACAGCTCCTCCATCGCCTGCTCGGCAGAAGGCTGGCCCACCCCCTCCGGGGCCTTTATGGTGGATACCATGCTGGCCAACGTGTGCAAGCAGAATGTCACCCGTTTTCACTTCGAGATCGCCCGTCTGGCCGTTGACCTGGCGGGCGGGTTTATCGCGACCCTTCCCAGCCAGTACGACCTGGAAAGCGAAGAGATCGGGCATCTGGTTGAAAAATATTTCTCAGGGGCCAAAGGCATCCCTACGAAGCACCGGATCAAGATCGCCCGCCTGATCGAGGCCATGACCGGGGGGACCGCCCTGGTGGAATCCATGCACGGGGCCGGGTCCCCCCAGGCGCAGCGGGTGATGATCTTCAGGGAGGGTCAATTGGACAAGAAGATTAAACTGGCAAAAAAATTGCTCGGGATTCCGGCTGGAAAAAAGTCATGAAATGGTCATGTATGGTCAGTCGCTTCACTGTCATGAGGTTTGACGACGCATGACAAATTCATAGCCCTCTTCGTTCCGCGTTCCGCGTCCAGAAGTGCCTCACTTCTTCAGCATATCCAGTTTTTTGGTGACATTGTCCTGAATCCAGTGACTGTCCCACCACTCGATGGGATTGACGAACTGGCCGTTGACCATCACCCCGTAATGGAGGTGGTCGCCCCCCGCCAACCCGGTCTGTCCGGTGATTCCGATGATATCGCCCTTCATCACCTCCTGGTCCATTTGTACGCCGATGCCGCTGAGATGGGAATAGGTAGAGGCCAACCCCTGGCCGTGATCCAGGACCACGGTCAGCCCGTAGATGCCGAGGTCGCCGGCGAAAACGACCCGGCCGTTGTTGGCGGCCTGGACCTCGGAATTGGCCAAAGAGGCCAGATCCAGGCCCATATGCGTCTGTTCATCGATCTTCTCCCCGTTGTAGTAATAGGTCCGATGATCTCCGAACCCTGCCATATTGGCGGCATTCTTGAGCCTGATCCAGACCCCGTCCCAGAGCATCTTCGGACTTGTTTTTGTTCTCAGCTCGTAGAAGGTGCGTGCATTTTCCAGTCGTAAGTCCTTATTTATTTTAAGGAACTTATCGATATCCGGCCCGGTCATATTTTTTAGATATGAGGAAAAATAGGGAAGGATCTGTTCCAGAAACCGGTCGGATATGTTCATCTTATCTTTACGGAAACGCTTTTGGCGAATACGACAGTTAAAGATGCCCCTTGAATGGTTGCCGGCCCGATCTTCCGCCCAGAGATAGATCTCCGGTTTCCCTTGGATATCGAACGGAATAGCGAAATAGCAGACATACATCCCCTCCTGAGCGCCTTCTCCTGCAGGGAAGCCGGGGAAGAAGGTGTCATTGACAAACAGTCCGCTCTCTGTCGCATCAGAGCTGGTCTGGTAAACCACCAGTCCGCTTCCGCCCATATTGGCGTAATTGAGACTGCTCAGAGACCTGATGGCCGGGGGGATGGTATCCACGATCATCTTGTGTTCGAATATGGAATGGTTCCCGTCGCCCCCATTTCTTCTTGAATAATCCCATACAGACACATAAAAGTCCGCCCGGCCCTGGGCCAGATTGAGGCTGGAGAGATCCACCGGAAAACGGGTCTCGAAGCGATGGGTTCCCTCGCGGTTGAGAAGGCCGACAAAGGAGAAGGTCTTTTCAAGAACAGTCATGACCCTCCCTTCCTGCTTTACAGATACCTCTATCCGCCGGATGCCTCTTTTCGCATCCGTAACGGTAAGCAAGAGTTCCTGCTTTTCAGCAAAATATTCGGGGAGCGGCGCCAATTGGATATTCGGTTTCTCCGACTCAAAAATCATCATTAAGAACCAGCCCAGAAAACCTAATACCACCACGATTGAGATGACGGCCGCGATAAGCCCTATATTTCTTTTTTTAGCCATATATTGTTCACCCTGTGTGTATTGATGTTATGGCCCAAAGAGGTAAGATTGGGCTTGAAGTTATATGCGCTTCCGGATATGAGTTGGCAGAGAACAACGGTTCTCCTGTATCTCTGTTCCCGTCACGCTGCTTTTAGAATCGTGTTCAGAAAGTGCTGCGATTATCCTGAGACCTCTAAATAGCAAATAAAGCCGTCTCAAGGCAATGGTTTTTCCGGAAGAGAGGGAGGTTCTGTGGAAATGAACCCGTAAATCGCCGTTGCAGGGGCCGGTGCGTGCCCTCCCCCCACGTACGAACTTGCGAGGAAACTAGGGTGCGAGATGTTCCGCGTTCACACTTCATTCCCAATCCCTGAATCCCTGAATCCCTAAATTTTCAAATTCCCAATCCGCTTACCGATCTCCCTCACCTTCCCCATGACCTCATCCGCATCGATGGTCATAAATTGTTTTTTCCTCATTATGATCCGACCGTTTACAATGACGTCCCTCACATCACTCCCATTGGCGGAATAGACCAGGGTGGAGACAGGGTCATACATGGGACAGAGATGGGGCTTGTCAAGATCGACAATGATAATATCCGCCTTTTTTCCCTTTTCGAGGGTTCCAAGCTCCCCTTCCAGCCCCATAACCGCCGCGCCCCCGGTGGTGGCCAGGCCGAGGGCCGTCCCTGCACCCAGACTCAGCGGGTCCCGGTCAAAGACCTTGGCCGCTTTGGCAGCGGTCTCCATTTCACAGAAAAGATCCAGGTCATTATTGGAGGCGCACCCGTCCGTGCCCAATCCGAGGGTGACCCCGGAGCGCATCATGGCGGCGACCGGGGCCACGCCCGATCCCAACTTCATATTGCTCTCCGGGACATGCACGATCTTGACCCCTCTTTCCGCGAGGCGCGCCATCTCCCCGGCGTCGAGGTGTACACCGTGGACCGCAATCAGCGATCCGTCCAACAGACCCAATTGATCCAGGTAGTGAACCGGGCGTTTGCCGTACCGCTTGATCGTGTCACTCACCTCTTGGCCCGTCTCGGAGAGATGAATCTGCAGAGGGAGATCATACGCTTCGGACAGGTCCCACGCCGCTTTCAGGGTGCGGGCTGAACATGTGAGAGGGCTGTGACAGAAGACTCCCGGGGTGATGAGATTGGAGACGCCGGTCCATTTCCGGATGAAATCCCCGGCAACCCTCAGATTGTCCTGGGGATCGGGGACGCCGGGTGCAGGGAAATCGATCACCCCCTGGGCCATGATCCCCCTGAGCCCGGCAGCGTGGGCGGCCCGAACGGTCTGGTCCTGAAAAAAATAGCCGTCCACAAAACAGGTGGTTCCCGAGGCGATCATTTCGAGACATCCGAGCAGGGCCCCCCAGTAGACTGTCTCGGGGTTCAGACCCGCGGCTTCCGCCGGAAAGATCTTTTCAAACAGCCATTGCTTCAGAGGGAGATCGTCCGCCAACCCCCTGAATAATGTCATGGCGGCATGGGTATGGGCGTTGATCAGTCCAGGCAGTACAAGGGTATTTGCGGCATCTATGGTTTCCACTCGACCCTCCAGGGGAAGCGGCACCGCTGCCATCCTTCCGATATCCGCAATTCGCCCATCGGATATAACAATCCTTGCCCCTCGAATGGGCGCTTCGCCCTGGGCCATGGTAACGGCGGTTCCCCCTTCGATGACCAGGCTTACATCCCCCTGTCGATCCCGTACCTGAAACTCATGATTATCCTCCGTCAAAATCATGAACTGTCCCTCCTCCCTTTAAATTTACTTGACACATTCCGCGCACTGAGAGAGATTATTGAGTTTTAGTTTCGTCTCAACTTGTCCGTCAATTGAAATTTTTAGAAAGCCCATTCCTCTGGCTTCCTGCGGGGATAATGAGCGGACGTAAAAAAGTCCGAGATTTCTTATGCTTGGGAAAGCCCTGCAGCTCTTTGCAGAGGTCATCAATCCACGGGCATTCCGGGAGTTCTGCCCGGAAACGCCGAAAACATACAGGGCCCTCGGGTTAGGGGGTCCATTCAGGAGTGATCAATGGCTATTGTCGCACCGTTTAAAGGTTTAACCTATAACTTCCACCAGAGACAAGATCTTTTCCGCCTGGTAGCGCCCCCCTATGACGTTATCTCGGAAGAGGAACAGCTTCGATATTATGAGGAAGACCCCCACAATGTCATCCGGCTGATATTAGGCAAAAAACGGACCGGGGACTCGGATTGGGACAATGTTTATACCCGTGCAGCAGACCATTTTCAGAGATGGCAGTCAGACGGGACCCTGATCCGCTCCAAGGAAGCGTCTCTTTACGTTACCGCCATGACCTACGACCCTGGAAACGGCGAGCCGGAAAGGGTCCGATGGGGCATCATCGCCCTTGCGCGTATCGAGGATCCTTCTTCCGGCGTGATCCTCCCCCATGAAAGGACCTTCTCCGCCCACAAGGACGATCGGCTCAAGCTGTTCAGGGCGTGCAACGCCCAGTTCAGTCAGATTTTCGGGCTGTATGAAGACCCTGAAAACGCGGTGCTGAATGCCTGCACCGAGGCCCTGTCCAACACCCCTCAGATGGATTTCCGTCTGGAGGACGGTACCCGGCACCAACTCTGGGTCCTCAATCGAAGGAGTCTGTTTAAAGAGGTGTCCGAGGCCATGGCCCATAAATCCATCTTTATCGCCGACGGCCACCACCGCTATGAGACTGCGAGAAATTACCGGGACATGATGCGGGCCAGGTACGGTCAGAGACCGGCGAACCGATCCTATGAATTTGTCATGATGTATCTTTCCAGCATGAACGACAAGGGGCTTACCATCCTCCCTTCCCACAGAATGATAAGAAAGATTCCCGGATTCGAGACCAAGGCCTTCCTTGAAAAGGTGAAGCAATGGTTTGATGTGGAAACATTTCCCATCACCGTTCCAGGCACCCCCCAGACATCGGCCGAACTGAAGCAGAGACTGGAGGAAGCGGGGAAGGAGCGGACCGCTTTCGGCTGGTATGCACAGGATAGCGACCGATGGCATCTCCTCTCATTGAAACCGGGGATGAGAGGAGAGATGGGAGATGATCTTCATCCTTCCCTCAAGGCCCTCGACGTCCTCGTCCTCTCCCGGCTTATTTTCCAGAAAGGCCTCGGGTTCAGCAAAGAGGATCTGGATGATGAGGAGATATTTCAGTATCAGAGCAATATCTCCAAGGCAGTCTCAGAGGTGGCATCGGGAAAATACCGGATGGTATTTCTCCTGAATCCCACACGGATGGCCCATGTCACCGAGGTCGCCGGGAACGGCCTGGTCATGCCGAGAAAGTCGACCTATTTCTATCCCAAGGTGTTGACGGGTCTGGTGTTAAATAAGATCGATCCGTATGAAATCATCCAGGTGCCGTGAGACTGGATGCTGGGTGCTGGATACTGGATACTCGATACTGGATATTGAGAATTGGCCCATGGCTGACAGCTGACGGCTGATAGGCGGGGATAAAACCGCTTAACAGCTTAAAAGCTTAACAGCTCATCAACTTAACAACTTGTGCCTTGCAGCCTTATGCCTTGCGCCTCAAACGCTGATTAGCGTTTGGAAATTTTAGGCAGTTCCATTTCGGAGATTTTTGCCATCAGCCATCAGCCATCAGCCATCAGCCGTCCAGAGCTCCTTCCCGGCGAGTCCATCGACCCATTTCTGGACGGCCGGCTCCAGATCATTCAATCCAGAGATGGTTACCGTTTCTCCATTGATGCGATCCTCCTGTCCCAATTCGTGACCGTCCGGCCTGGGGATAGGGTGATCGATCTCGGGACCGGGTGCGGCATCATCCCCCTTATCCTCCTCCTCACACGGCCGGTGGGCCATGCCGTAGGGCTGGAAATCCAGGAAGATCTGGCCTCCCAGGCCTTGCGCAATGTTCAGTTGAACGGTTTGGACCAGAGGATGGGCATCGTTCTGGGGGATATCCGATATCCGCCCATGGCCGGCGCCTCGGCGGACGTGGTCATATGCAATCCTCCCTACCGAAAGATGCGAAGCGGCCGCATTAATCCCGATCCGCGAAGGGCCATTGCAAGACACGAACTCCTGGCATCCATTGACGACATCCTGTCTGCCGCCGGCTATCTTCTGAAGAAAAAAGGAAGGGTTGCTCTGATCTATCCGGCCGTCCGCCTGACAGATATCTTCGTCCGGCTGAGGCAGTTCAACCTCGAACCGAAGCGGATTCAGTTGAATTACCCGAATATCGATTCGGGCGCCAAACTTGCATTGATCGAAGCGACGCAGGGGGGGCGGCCCGGGATGGAGGTTCTTCCCCCCCTCCTGGGCCAGGGGAATTTCTCTATCGCCGGCCGACCCTGAAGTCGATCTTGTCAACGGCCATGCGGCCCAATTTGCTGTTCAGCTTTTCCCTGATGGTGGATTCTAAAAAATTGAGTTCCTGAAGCCAGATCGGATCTGAAACCGTGACGCTCAGACGACCCTTCCTGATCCGGGACGGCCGGGCACTCTCTGAAATGGTTTCACCCACCACCTCGTTCCATACCTTCCAGATATCCACGTCATCCGGATTGAACGACAGGGTTCCGTCGGTGAGCAGTCCCGAGATGATGTCCCTCAGGGGGGTCAGTTCATTTTTGGATGGGTCCATATCTTGAGACACTTCCATAGCGTTATTCATGCGGCAGATGCTCCGCACTATATTCTTTTCAAAAACGCTTATCAAGGACAGAAACAATTCGCATTTCGGGAAAACAGCTATGTGGGAGCGGCTTCTCCCGCTATACGGGATCTGCGACGGGCCGCGAAAAGTCGCGGCAAGATGCCACTCACACAGAATTTTGACGCCGATTCTATTTCATAGTGAGAATTGCTGCAAGGACAGACCGTTACTTTCGCCATCATGTCAGGAATATGCATTGAACGCAGTCCGTTTCCATGGTATCAAAATTATTGGAAATGATCTGCGAGCCGATTCCTCGCAGCTTTCTGCGGGGTAAACGCCGATTTTCAAAAAATGTTTAAGGACCTTGCATTTAGGTGGAGAAAAGCTATGGAAATCAAAGCGAACGGGATTCGGATAAATTACGAACTATCGGAAAAGAAAGACGCAGAGGTGGTGGTGCTGAGCCATTCCCTCGCATCGAGCCTGGTGATGTGGCAGCCCCAGATGGATGTCCTGAGCCGGCATCTCCGTGTGCTCGCCTATGATACCCGGGGGCACGGGGGTTCCGAGGCGACTGCGTCCCCTTACACGTTTTCACAATTAGGGGAAGACGCCGTGGCCTTGCTGGATGCCTTGAGTATCGATGCGGTCCACTGGGTCGGACTCTCCATGGGCGGGATGATCGGTCAGAGCGTGGCCCTCGATTACCCTGAAAGGCTCCACAGCCTCTCCCTGTGCGATACGGCCGCCGTTGTTCCCAAAGACGCCGACCCGATCTGGCAGGAACGGATCGACCTGGTCCGAAAAGAGGGGATGGCGCCCACGGTTCAGCCCACGCTGGAACGGTGGTTCACCCCTCCCTTTATCGCCCTCAACCCTCCCATGGTGGATATGATCCGGCAGCAAATTCTCGCGACGAGGGTAGACGGCTATGTCGGCTGCAGCGAGGCCATTCGCCGCCTCGACTACCTGGATCGCCTGCATGGAATAAGGGTCCCCACCCTCATCATGGTGGGCGAGGATGATCCTGGAACGCCTGTGGACGCCTCCCGGGCCATGCACGACCGCATCCCGCAATCCAGACTGGTAATCATCCCCTCTGCGGCCCATCTCTCCAACATCGAACAGGCCGAGGCCTTTAACCATGAATTGATGGCGTTTTTGATGAGTGTTAAATAGAACGGATAACCGCAGCCAATCCCGGCGGGACTCACACAAAGACATGGAGCACACAAAATCATGAAAAAATGGGATGCTGATTATCGGCGCGGCGGTTGAGATGGAAACCGGTGTTTAAAAATTGCCGCACGCAAAGAAGGCTATTTGCAGATTAAAAATTTCCTGCAAAGCGCCGAAAAGGATTTAGGGGAATCGACAGGATGAAGGCGGGGGAAGGGTAAACGAAAAGCGGGAAAACCACAAAGGTACCGAAGCAAACATTTCAGACCTGCATTCCCGCGCGGAGCGTGGGAACGGGATAAACCGCGTATCACGGTCGGCAGCCCCACAGCGGATAATCAATTCGGAACAGATTGCCTTGCCTCTTCGCTCCCCTCAAAAACGGCCAGTTTTTCGTGAAGACGCGCAATCATCTTCCGAACGCCGGCCTTCGTGAATCCCTTCGAACCGACAGGGTGGTCCCTCTGCAGCCCTTCCAACCGCTTTTCAAGGATACGCATTTCTTCTTGCGCTTTTTCGTATTCGTTCAAATTGTGAATCATAGTTTAACCTCCACAAGTCCTTTGCGCCGACCATCGGCTTCACGTGTGCGGCTGAAAAACGCGATCCACTCGCTCCAGTCGATTTCATCTTCCCCGGCGAATATTTCTTCTGGGCGACGCGTCAAAACCATTTCCTCCAGTTCCAGTGCCGCCTCAATTCCCTGTTCAATCTGGTGCTGAAAATCCACGGGAAGCAGAACAACCGCGTCAACGTCATCGGGAGCAGATTTTGCGGTGACGAAACTCCCATCAATCAGGAGCTTGATGGCGTGGACCCGACGGGCCAGGTCTATCCATCGACGAACTCGAATGACCAGACTTCGACGCCGGCGAGACGATGCGCCAAACCGAAAAACCACTTCGGCTTCTGATGCCTTGTAAAGCCCTTAAGGCAGATAGCCGTCTGCACGAAATTCGGGTATTGCTGGGTGTTCCGGCCGCAAACGAACCCTTTCACTTGGATCAACCCATTATACCAGAAAAGGAGTTCCATGCAAACGGAACAGATGGATAACGGCAATTCTCATTATGAAGTGAACCCGGACAAAAAAAATCCGTGTGAGTGGCATCTTGCCACGACTCGTCGCGGCTGGTCGCAGACCCCATCTTTAGCGGGGAAAACCGCTCCCACAGGGAACGCCTCCTTGATAAAGCGCTTAAGGGTGCGATTAAAATTGACCATTACGGACACTGTTACCGCATGGGAAGGCCTAACCCGTCTTCCGCAACTCCGGTGCGGCGGGGACCAAATTCTCGCATATTTTTAGGGTTACCTGTTGAAGAAATTTAAAATGACCCTCCTCTATGGCCATATTTTGTGAGATCAATCACTTTTTACATACGAAAAAAGTGATTTTATGCACATAATTCGTCCGAATATCTTGACAAAAGCCTTTTCACCTGTCAAAATTCTGCATTATGAAAAGAGATATCTACGCTGACTTGCTGGCATGGAAATCGTCTTCCAGGCGAAAACCGCTTCTGCTGCAGGGTGCGAGGCAGACGGGGAAAACCTTTATCCTGAAGGAATTCGGCCGCACTGAGTACAGAAACACGGCCTACTGTAATTTCGAGGAAGACCCTCTTCTGGCAGGTTTTTTTGAGAAGGACCTGGATTCGCAGCGAATTTTGTCAGAACTCTCTGTGTATTTGAACGTGCAGATTGAACCGGGGACCGACCTGGTCATCTTCGACGAAATCCAGGCCGCTGATCGTGCCCTGAACTCATTGAAATATTTCGCCGAAAAAAGGAGCGACCTTCACATCGCTGCTGCAGGGTCTCTCCTTGGTCTGAAGCTATCGGGCCCCGGGTCTTTCCCCGTAGGAAAGGTCAATTTCCTCCAACTCTATCCGATGTCTTTCCTGGAATTCCTCGACGCCATGGGAGAATCCAGATACAGAGACCTGATTGAACATATTGAAAAGGCTGAACCTCTGACCGATGCCTTTCACACCCATCTGATCGACATGCTGCGCCGCTACTATTTTGTTGGAGGTATGCCGGAAGCGGTAAGGCGCTTCGCCGAGACGGGTGACGGAGTGGAGATCCGGGAGATCCATAAAGAAATTATCAAATCCTATGTCCTGGATTTTGCCAAACACGCACCGGCCACTGACATTCCCAAGCTGACGCTTGTCTGGGGCTCCATACCAAAACATCTCGCAAGGGAAAACAAGAAGTTCGTTTTTTCTGCGGTTAAAAAAGGGGCGCGTGCCCGCGAATTTGAAAACGCCCTGATGTGGTTGAACGATTCCGGTCTTATTCATCGAGCAGAGGCTGTTCAAACCGTGAGACATCCCCTCGCGCACTATTCAGACAGCAATTGTTTCAAGGTGTATGCCCTGGACATCGGATTATTAGGGGCTATGGCCGGGTCTTCGGTTGATCTCCTGGTGCGTGGAGAGCGGCTTTTCAATGAGTATGAAGGCGCCTTTGTGGAGAGCTATGTTGCACAACAACTGGTTTCACATTTCGGGCAGTCCCTCTATTACTGGCGAAGCAAGGGCGGCAAGGGCGAGATCGATTTCCTTTGTGAATTTGCAGGCAAGATCTATCCTCTGGAGGTTAAGGCGGGGATTAATCCAAAAAGTAAGAGCTTGAGGTCTTACCATGACCAGTTCCGGCCGGAATGTTTGATTCGCACAAATCTCCTTAATCTGAGAAGAGATGGAAATCTCCTCAACCTCCCGCTGTA